>NZ_JBNZCE010000029.1:131055-210651 GCF_050589265.1 Actinoplanes sp. G11-F43 | reverse complement strand
GCGCGGCGCGTGGCGCGGCGCGTGGCGCGGCGCGTGGCCGAGGTCAGACCGTGTGCCGATTTGCGGCTCGATTCGAGCCGCAAATCGGCACACGAACGGGAGCCCCGGGACGCCGGGAGTTCTCCAGCGAGACCGGCCGGCGCGGCGGAAACAATGACGGCGGAAACCACGGCGGCGGAAACCACGGCGGCGGAAACCACGGCGGCTCAATCCGGGCGGGTCCACAGGGTGACGTCGCTGGTGGTGGCGACGATCAGGGTGGAGCCGGACGGGGAGAAGCCGGCGGCCCGCAACTCGGTGACGTCGGCGTGGAAGATGTGCCACCACGCGTCGCCGGTCCACGGGTTGTCATCGGCGGTCAGCAGGACGCGTTCGGCCGGCCACGCCGGACTGACCACCCGCACCGTCCAGCCGCTGCGGGCGGTCCGGTTCAGGCCGCCGCCGAGCAGGCCGGCCATCCGGACCCGGGTGCCGGTGATCGGCCCGATCCCGGGGCAGCTCAGATCGCTCCGGTCCGGCCAGCCGGCCATGCCGTCGTCGTCGCGGGCCAGCCGGTCGCCGGTGACCGGGTCGATCAGGCCCAGGCCGTTGTGCGAGGCCACCAGCAGCAGGTCACGGCCGGTCTCCGGATGCGGCGCGAACCCCACCCCGAGCAGGCCACCGGTGCTGATCATCGGACGTTGTGACGGGCGCCACGGGTCGGGGGCGGGCATCACGGGCGCGGCCAGGAACCGGGTCACGAGATCGGCGGGCATCGCGCCAGTGTGCCGAAGACCGGGCCACGGCAAAACCGATTTCGGCGGTACGGCCGGGCCGGGTATGAAGAGCCGATGACTGATCGGGTACGGGGTGTGGTCCGCCTCTGGAACGCCGACGAGGGCTGGGGCGTGATCGACTCGCCGGCGACTCCGGGCGGGTGCTGGGCGTTCTTCGGCGGTGCGGCGATGTCCGGTTATGTGTCGTTCGAGCCGGGTGACGTGGTGGCCCTGGAGTGGGAGGCCCCGGGGCAGGACGGCTGGCCGTTTCGCGCGGTCCGGTTCTGGCCGTGGGGCGCCGAGCCGGTGACCAGGGCGTCCGGCGGCAGCGGCGCCTACCGGAGCACGTTGACGCTCACTTTCGACGAGCCGGACGGCGATCGGTGACGGCGATCGGTGACGGCGACCGGTATAGGCGACCGATGACGGCGGCCCGGCAGGCCCGGAGCGCGGGAGTGTTCTGGACGGCTGCCGGGCGGGCCCGCGGGCACCGGGTGGTGTGCGGCCCGGCCGGCACGAAGCCCTGGTCCCGGTGAACGAGTGCGGGCCGGGACCACCGCATTCGGCCCGGCGGTCGCCGGACGGTCCGGTGTCCCGCCGGCCTCGCGGGGACTGCCACGGGAGGCTACGTAGCCCGTACCGGAATCCATTTCCGCAGAAGCGTCGCACACAGTAATCCCGCGCCGCCCACGGTGAGTGCCGCGATGGTCAGCGTGGACGCCGCCGTCACCGCGCCGATCAGCAGCGGACCGCTGCCCACGCCCAGGTCGGAGCAGAGACGCCAGGCGCCGAGGAACTCCGCCCGGCCCGCCTTCGGTGACGCGTCGGCGCCGAGAGTCATCACCAGTCCGGCGCTGAGACCGTTGCCGACGCCCATCAGCACGGCGACCGCGGTCAGCCCGATCGGCCCGCCGGCCAGCGGAAGCAGCAGGTGGGCCAGACCCAGAAGAGCCATCGCCGGTACGGCCGCGGCCCGCCGCCCGTAGACGTCCATCAGCTTTCCGGCCGGATAGAACAGCAGCATGTCGATGCCACCGGAGACGCCGTAGATCAGCCCGATGGTGGCCGGATCCAGGTCCAGTGCGACGCCCCACAGCGGCAGGATCGTCTGCCGGGACGCCCGCAGCGCGCCGACCAGCAGCACCGCCAGGCCCAGCGTTCGCAGGGTGCGCTGGTGGGCGCGGATCACCGCCCACAGGCCGGGACGTTCGGCGCCGGCCGGAACCGACCGGTCCTGCGGCACCCGGGGCAGCCGGAACAGGATCAGCGTGGCCAGCCCCACCCCGGCGATCGCCACCAGGTAGGCCCCGTCCAGACCGGCCAGGTGCATCGCCCCGGCACCCAGGAACGGGCCGGTGAACGTGCCGATCCGGTTGACGCCGCCGAGTGTGGACATGGCGCGGGCGCGCAGTTCCGGCCGGACCGCCTCGGTCATGTAGGCGAGCCGGGCCAGCATCCACGCCGACCCGCACACCCCGAGCAGGGCCACCGCCAGGCCGAGGAGCAGCACGTTCGGTGCCAGCATGCAGCCGATCAGGGCGGGTGCGGCCAGGACCGAGGCCGCGGTCATGGTGGTGCGCTCGCCGACCCGGGAGATCAGCATCCCGGCCGGCAGGGAGCCGCTGATCTGGCCGAGGCCGAGCATCCCGGCGACGACGGCGGCCGTCGCCGGGGACGCGCCCAGCCCGGTCGCGGTCAGGACCAGCACCGGGGCGACCGCGCCGAGACCGGTGGACCAGACCGCGGCCGGCAGGTAGATCGTCGGGCCGAGCTGTCGGAGCGTCTGGTCTGCGGGCGCGGTCACCCGCGAACGCTATACGACGCGTCAGTCGAGCTGCCCGTCGTAGTCGGGCAGTTTGAAGGTGCGCTCGGCGTGCCCGCCGCCCAGGTCGGTGGCGCTGTTGCCGACGTTGGCGACGATCGTGTAGCCGCGGCGTTCGATGTCGATGCGGGCGTTGGTCTTCAGGGTCTGGTTGTCGGAGAAGTCGAAGGTGGGCCGGGTGTAGATGTCGGTCCAGCGGTAGCCGACGATCCGCAGGTTGACCTCGGTGGCCGACTCGATGATCTCCGGGCGGGCGGTGACGAAGAAGACCGCCGCGCCGTCGGCGCGTGCCTGGCGGGCGAGGGCGAGGACACCGGGCGTGGCGTCGTACGGCTTGTACCGGCTCTGCAGCGCCGTGTTGTCGATGTCCAGCACGATCGCGGCCCGGATCCCGGTGGCCGGCAGCCGGTCGTCGAGGTAGGTGGCGGCCCGGTCGGTGACGGTGGTGACGTCGGCGAGCCAGGTGTCGTAGGACGGGAGGGCCGGTGCGGCTGCGGCGACGGCGGTGGTCACCAGGACGGCGAGGGTCTGCATGCCGCATATTATCGATGTTCGTAAATGAACAGCGGCTGAAATCCGTTTTGTCTCGCTGCGAAGATGACGTTCATGGAGAAGATTCCCACGCTCTTCCAGCGTGACCCCGAGGACCGCAAGCGGGTGCTGCCCGAGGCGAACCCGGCCTGTCAGTGGGTGCTCGACGGCGAGGGGGTCGCGACCCGCAAATACGACGGCACCTGCGTGCTCCTCGACGACGACGGCGTGTGGTGGGCGCGGCGCGAGGTGCGGCCCGGCCGGACCCGCCCACCCGGCTACCGGCCGGTGATGACCGACGACAACACCGGCAAGACCGTCGGGTGGGAGCCGATCGCGCAGTCCTCCTACGCGCGCTACCACACCGAGGCGGTCACCGGGGCCGCACCGGCGCCGGGCACCTACGAGCTGATCGGCGAGAAGATCAACGGCAATCCCGAGGGGGTCCGCGGCCACCAGCTGGTCCGGCACGCCGACGCCGACCGTCTCGACGTGCCCCGCGACCTCGACGGGCTCCGCACCTGGCTGCTCGCGCACCCGTCGTTCGAGGGCATCGTGTGGCATCACCCTGACGGGCGCCGGGCCAAGCTCAAGTACCGTGACTTCGCGTGACACCTCAACCGCCCGTGGCCGTGACCCGCTACGGCACCCCCGGACAGATCGCCGGCTCGGTGGTGATGCTGGCCGGCCTGCTCCTGCTGGCCGGCCTGACCGCCCTGTCGTCGATCTATTTCGCGATGAGCAGCACCCTCTGCTCGTCCCACGACACCGGCCTGCTCTGCACCGGCCTCGGCGAGAACCTGGCGCTCTACGTCCCGGCCGGGGCGGCCGCCCTGGCCGCGGTGCTGGGCATGGCCGGCACGGTGATCGGCCGCCCGTTCCGGATGCCCTTGCTGGCCGCCGGCTACGCCCTCACCGTGATCGGCTTCCTGACCGGCCTGATCATCGCCATGACCGGCCCCGCCTCCTGACCCTCTGCGGTATCGCCGCAATGCTGCTTTGCCGCAATGCGGCGATGGGCGCGTACTCGTCCCCATGGAGGAGACCCCTACCGGCGCCGGCGCTGCGCAAGCGTTACGGCCTGGACCGGCCCGGTTCTCAGGTCGAGATCACCGAGCGCAGCGACGGAGTCCTCGAGCTTCGCCCGGCCATCGCGGTTCCCGCGAGCCAGGCGTGGTTCTGGGCCGAGGACTGGCAGAAGGGCGGAAGTTCAGCAGGACCGACGAGTTCGTGGCCGACTGGAAGTCCACGCCCGTCGACCACCGGCATATGTTCCACTCGCTCATGCCCGCGTTCAACGCGGCGTGCGAGACGTACATAGCCGACCCCGGCCGGCCCTGGCCCGTAAACCTCCGCGCCAAGCCGATGGTCGACTCCCGCGGGATCTGGGAGATGACCTGGTCGTTCTCGGGGCCGGACGGGCGGGCCACATTCGAGTTCACCCCGATCGACGGGGAGACGGCGGTCCGGTGGCGGCGGATCGGTCGCCACGGGATCTATCAGAAGCCCTGATCCGCGGTGGTCAGGAGCCGGGCGTGGGCTCACCACCCCGGGCCGGTCAACGGCTGTTTACCTGGTGTCGACACGCCGGATAAGCTGGCACGACACAGCTGGAGGCGCCGGTGAGCACTGAGCAGACCGCACGGCGCCGGGATGCCGAGGCGACCCGGCGGCTGCTTCTGGAGGCGGCGGTCCGGCGGTTCACCCGGGACGGCTACGCCGCCACCACCGTCCGGCACATCGCCGACGACGCGGGGGTCAACGTCGCGCTGATCAGCAGATACTTCCGGTCCAAGGAGGGGCTGTTCGAGGCCTGCCTGGCCAGCAGCGCCGACGAGTTCCGGCGGGCGACCGCGGACGCCCCGGCACAGCGGACCTCGGAGATCATCGCCCGGGAGATCGCCCGGCCGTGTGCCGACGGGATACCGCACAACCTGGTGCTGCTGCTGCGTTCCTCCGGTGACGAGACCGCCGAGCGGGTCCGGCTCGGGCTGCTGCGGTCCTACAGCGAACGGCTGGCCGCCGCCTGTGACGGAAGCGGCGATGACACGCTGCTGCGGGCGCAGATGATGATCGCGGCCGCCGCGGGGGTGGCTCTGCTGCGGGCCAAATCGGACATGGATCCGCTGGGGTCGGCGACTGCGGACGACCTGTTCGCCCCGCTGCGTGACATGGTCGAGGCGATGCTGATGACGCCGGGACCACCGCATTCGGCCCGGCGGCCGCCGGGCGGTCCGGTGTGAGGCCTGCCTGGCGTGGTGGTCACGGTGCTGTCGGTACCCGTACGAAAATGTCGTCTGTCTCTCCATGGAATTGATCGTTTCCGGGATTCGTGCTCTTCCCGCCGATGATCAGCGGCATCGCGTTGTCGACGCGCAGCGCCGGCGGGATCGGCAGGACGGTGCGGGCGACGCCGTCCACCAGCATGGTCAGGGTGCGCGGCGCGCGACGGCATTCGAGGCGGTGCCAGCGGCCGTCGGCGACGGTGACGTCGGCGACCGCCTTGTGGATGGTGGGTCCGGCGGTGCCGCGCAGGACACAACTGGGGTGCCCGGCATAGCCGTCGATCTGGAGTTTGTACTGGCTGCCTTCGGCGGAGAAGCCTTTCTGCACGATGTTCTGGCCATCGGTGGTGTCGGTGGCCGCGAGCCGGATGGTGGCGCCGTAGCCGAACGGCCGTGTCCCGGGGTTGAGCGCGGGGGTGCCGGGGGTGCTGAGGATCAGGCGGGGGCAGTGCCCGCCGGTGCACGGGGCGGGGAAACCGACGGCGTGACCGGCACCACGTGTGATGTGCCGCGCGGGTGCTCCGACGGGTGTCAGGTGGTGGCCCCGGCCGGACGAGTCCTGCCACGGATGGTCGTCGCCGAACCCGTAGTGGGCCAGGTATTCCCAGGTGGGAGCCACCGCGATGGGCGATCCGGCGGTGATGGCGAGCAGGACTGCGGACAGGGCGGTGGCGGCGACGCGGCGCAGGGACGGCACATCCGGGGTCAACGGCCCGGCGGCGTACGGGTGGCGGGTACCGGTCATCCTTGAGGAGTGCGCCTGATCCTCAATGTTCTGTGGTTCATCTTCGGCAGCGGCTTCGTCCTGGCCATCGGCTACGGTGTGGCGGCTCTGATCTGTTTCCTTCTGGTCGTCACGATCCCGTTCGGGGTGGCGTCGATGCGGCTGGCCGTCTACTCGCTGTGGCCGTTCGGCCGGACCGTGGTGCCCAAGCCGGGTGTGGGTGTCGGCTCGGGCCTGGCGAACATCCTGTGGGTGGTGCTGTTCGGCTGGTGGCTGGCCCTGACCCACATCGTCGCCGGGGTGGCCCAGTGCGTGACGATCATCGGGATCCCGTTCGGGATCGCGAACTTCAAGCTCGTCCCGGTGGCGTTCTGGCCTCTGGGCCGGGAGATCGTGGACCTGGACTGACCAGCCCGGTGTCGTAGGCGACGATGGTCGCCTGCACCCGGTCCCGCGCCCCGATCTTGCCGAGCAGGGCGTTGACGTGTGCTTTCACCGTGCCCACGCCGATGCCGAGAGCGGCGCCGATCTCGGCGTTGGACAGCCCCTGGGCGATGGCGACGAGCACGTCACGTTCCCGTGGGGTGAGCGCGTCGAGCCGGTGGCCGGCCTCGGCGACCGAGAGGGTCCCGGTGGCGAACGCGTCGATCAGCCGCCTGGTCACCTGCGGGCCGAGCATGGCGTCGCCGGCCGCGACGGTCCGGACCGCGGTCACCAGGTCGGCCGGTTCGGCATCCTTGAGCAGGAACCCGGACGCCCCGGCCCGCAGCGCCTGGAAGACGTAGGCGTCCTGGTGGAACGTGGTCAGCACGAGCACCCGGGGCGGGTCGGGCATGGCGGTGAGCCGGGCGGTGGCGGTCAGGCCGTCGACGCCGGGCATCCGCACGTCCATCAGGATGACGTCCGGTCTCACCTGCTCGGCGAGGGTGACGGCGGCCGCCCCGTCACCGGCCTCGCCGACCACCTCGATGTCCGGCTGGGAGCCGACGATCGCGGCCAGCCCGGCCCGGACCATCACCTGGTCGTCGACGACCATCACTCGGATGACGCTGATTTCGACACCTCCCGGTCGAGTAGTGACCGCATCGCGGTCAGCGCCTTGCGCGCGGCGGCGAGCACCCCGCTGATGTCGCCGCGTTCGGCCGCGCCGGGCACGTCGGCGGCGTGCCGGAGGACCGCCTCGTGCAGTCCGGCGGCGATCCGGTGCCGTTCCAGCATGGCCCGGAAGGCGGCCTGTTCCAGGGCCAGCGCGACCCCACCCTCCTCCTGGGCGTGCCGTCGGTCGCGACGGCGCCGGGCCGAGTGGCCCACACTCCAGCAGATCACGGCCGGCACCGCCAGGACGACGGCCAGCACCGGGGTCAGCACGACGACCATGCCGTGCACCAGCATCGGCCCCTCGGCCGCCATCTCCGGGTCGCCGGCCGTGTCCGCGCCCAGCAGCAGCGCCATGGTCAGGCCCCAGGGCACCCCGGCGGCCGGGATGCTCAGCCAGGTCACCGCGGGCCCGGCGGCACGGGCCGCGACGGTGTGGACGGCGGCCAACTCGGCGGCGCACCCGAACACGAACACATAGCCCAACCCGGACGGCACCGCACCCGTGACCACCAGCAGCGGGAAGAGCAGGCCGGTCAGCACGGTCGCCGCGAACACCCCCCACGGCGCCCGGCGGCGGAAGAACAGCGGCAGCGCGTGCACGATGTAGCCGATCAGCGCCGGCACCGCGACGGCCGGGGTCAGACCTTCGCCCACGGCGAGCCCGAGGCCGAGCGACTGCGCCAGGATCACGATCGCCACCAGGAGGGCGTCGATCATCAGAGGACCCTTGCGGTACGCGTGACGATCGGTCCCGCCGCCGCCCGCCAGCACGGCCCGGACCCGCCAGCCGCCACCGTCCCGGGGACCCGCGTCACAGGTCCCGCCGACCGACGCGGCCCGTTCCCGCATGCCGTCGACACCGCGGCCGCCGCCCAGCCCGGCCGTCGTCAGCCCGGCTCCCCCGCCGTCGTCCTCGACGGTCAGCTCGCCGCCGGACCAGCGGACCAGCACCTCGCCGCCGGAGGCGTACCGCAGGGTGTTGGTGAGTGCCTCCCGGGCGATGCCGTAGACGACCGGGGCGAGCTCCGGGGCCGGTTCCCCGTCCGGCAGGTCCAGGGTGATCCGCTGACCGAGCGCTCTGAAGCCCTCGGTCAGGTCGGCCAGGGCCGGCTGGTCGCCGGTGGTGGCCGCGGCCGGCATGATCGCGACCAGGCGGTGCAGGGCGTCCAGGGTCTCCCGGCCGGTCCGGGCGGCGAAGTCCAGCGCCTCGGATCTCAGATCGGGCCGTTGGTCACCGAGCATCTCGGCGGCCGACGAGTTGACCACGATCGAGGTCAGGTGGTGGGCGGTGACGTCGTGCAGCTCCCGGGCCAGGCGGCGGCGCTCGTCGTCGGCGGCCTCCCGTTCGGCCCGCTGGGCGGCGGCCAGGCGGCGGGCCGCGTCGGTGCGGGCGGCGTTCCACCGGGCCCGGCGCCGGCCGAACGCGGCCACCACCCCGCAGATCACACCGGTCAGCAGGATCGACAGGGGCAGAGCGGTGTCCACGCCCTCCTGGCATCCGGTGAGTACCGACTCCCAGGCGATCACCACGGCCAGGGCGTACCAGGTGGTCCGGGCCGGGGTGTGCACCGCGACGCTGAACAGGGCGACCATGTCGGCGAACCAGATGATCAGCATCGCGTCGTGCTCGACCAGCCACTGCTGCTCGGCGGGCGCGGTCACCAGGCCGAGCACCCCGCCGGCGATCACCACGGCCAGGGCCGGCACCGGGCGTTCCCGGCGGATCAGCAGCCCGGCGCCCATGATCAGGCTGGCGACGGCGACCCCGGTCGCGGGCAGCACCGGAACGGGGTCGCCGCGCATCAGCAGCATGCCCGGCCAGTACAGGAGCTGCCCCAGCACCAGCAGGAGGGGAAGCGTCCATCGGGCCATGGGCCCAGATGGTAGCTACAGCGGCCCGGTGGGGAGTTCCCGCCTGATCAGTTTGCCGGTCGGGTTGCGCGGCAGCTCGTCGAGGAAGACCACGTCCCGCGGCACCTTGTAGCGGGCCAGGTTGGCGCGGACGAACTCGCGGATCTCCGCCGGGTCCCGGGCCGAGTCCTCGGACGGCACGATGAAGGCCCGCAGCCGGGTGCCGAAGTCGGCGTCGTCCACCCCGATCACCGCCGCGTCCATCACGTCGTCGCGTTCGGCGAGCAGGTTCTCCACCTCCTGCGGGTAGACGTTCTCGCCACCCGAGATGATCATGTCGTCGTCGCGGCCGTCGATGTAGAGCAGGCCGTCCGCGTCGAAGTGCCCCTGGTCGCCGGTGGCCATGTAGCCGTCGATGACCTGCTTGTGCCGGCCGTCGGTGTAACCCTCGAACGGGATGCCGGTACGGACGAAGATCCGGCCCTTCGCCCCGGCCGTGGTGACCTTCCGATCATCGGAGTCGTACAGCGCCACATGCACGGTGACCGGGGGCCGCCCCACCGTGCCCGGCGATCGGCGGAGTTCGGCGGGTTTCGCGACCGACGCGACGGCGACCTCGGTCGAGCCGTACACGTTGTAGAGCACGTCGCCGAACACGTCCTGGAACCGGTTGCTCAACTCCGGGGCCAGCGCCGACCCGGCCAGGAAGACCGTCTTCAGCGACGAGGTGTCGTACTTGCCGATGACGTCCGGGCCCAGCGCCAGCATCCGGTTCAGCATCGTCGGCACGGTGACCAGCATGTGCGCCCGGTGCTCGGCGATCGCGGCGAGCACCGCCTCGGCACTCAGCCGGCGCAGCAGCACCGCATGGTTGGCCAGCGACAACCCGACCGTCCACGCGCCGAACCCGGTGCTGTGGAACAACGGCGACGCGATCACCGCCGCGCCCTGCCGGGGGAAGTCGATCCGGTCCGCGATCAGGGCGCTGGCCAGCGGCGACACCTTGGTCCGGGGCGCGCCCTTGGGCAGGCCGGTGGTCCCGCTGGTGAGGATGATGAAACCGCCCGGCTTCTCCGGCAGCGGCAGCGGCACGGTCGTCGGCTCGGCGGCCGTCAGCTCCTCCACGGTGAGCAGCCCCGGCGGCCGCACGTAGCCGTCGTCCTCCCAGCTCAGGTAACGCGGGATGTCGTCCGGCACGGCGCTCACCACGTCGGCGAACTCGCTGTCGTACATCAGGAACCGGACATTCTCCCGCTTGATCACCTCGGCCAGCTGGGAGGCGGCCAGCCCGGTGTTCAGCATCGCCAGGCGCAACCCGGCCCGCGCGGTGCCGGTGATGGCGCACGCCAGGCCGCGGTGGTCCCGGGCCAGCACCCCGATCACCGACTTCGGCGGCAGCTCCACTTTGCGCAGCGCGTGGGCGAGCGCGTTGCTCTTCTCGAAGAATTGACGGTACGTCCACGTACCCCGCTCGTCGGTCAGCGCCGGCAGGTTCGGGTTCTCGGTGGCGGCCTTCTCGGTCAGCGCCGCCTGCGGGCCGAGCCGGGCGTTGTTGCCGGCGGCCTTCAGCAGACGGTCCGGCCGGAGCAGGTTGACGATGCCGATCTGATGCATGCGCAGGACAGCGTGCAGATTCTCGAGGGTGCTCACTAGCGGCCCTTCCATTGGGGGGCGCGGTTCTCGGCGAACGCGCGGATGCCCTCCCGGGCGTCCGCGGAGCCGATCACCCGGCCGGCGATGTCGGAGAGATGGTCGAAGGCCTCCGCGGCGCCCCAGTCGCGGTGTTCGTCGACGATGCGTTTCGAGAGCAGGACTGCCAGGGGCGCGTTCGCGGCGATGTCGTGGGCCAGCTCCAGCGCGGTGCTCAGGGCCTTGCCCGGCGACGTGACACGGTTGATCAGGCCCAGTTCGTGCAGCCGCCGGGCCGGCATCGGCTCGCCGGTCAGGGCCAGCTCCAGGGCGGTGCTCCGGGGCAGGTTCTGCGCGAACCGCAGCACCCCACCGGCCGCGGCGACCAGGCCGCGCTTCACCTCGGGGATGCCGAACGCGGCGTCCTCCGCGGCGACGATCAGATCGGCGCTCAGGGCCAGCTCGCACCCGCCGGCCAGGGCGGCGCCCTCGACCGCGGCGATCAGCGGCTTGGCCGGTGGCCGGGCGGTGATGCCGAGCAGGCCGCGGCCCTCGGTGACCGGGTACTCGCCGCGGGCCGCCGCTTTCAGGTCCATGCCGGAGCTGAAGACGGTGTCCGATCCGGTCAGCACCGCCACCCGGGCCGCGTCGTCGGCTTCGAAGTCGTCGAGGGCCTTCTCCAGGGCTTTCGCGGTGTGCAGATCGATGGCGTTGCGGACCTCGGGGCGGTTGAGTGTGATGACGGTGACCGGGCCGTGCCATGCGATGAGCAGTGGTGGTTCGGGTGGTGGGGGAAGGTCGACGGGTGTGGTGTCGGTGATGGTGAAGGTATTGCCGTCGATCTGTAGTCGCCAGCCGATCGGGTCGGATTCCGCGAGCAGTTGCGACATTTCCGAAAATTCAGGCAATTTCAGTACGATGCGGTCGCCGCTCGGGGTCAGTGCGGTGATCATCGCCGGAGTCGGGCCACCGTCCCGCTCGTACGGGATCGTGTAGGCCTCCAGCACCGCCGGGCCGTGCCACTCACTCCGCGCCCGGCGGGCCGGCGGCCTCGGCAGACGCGGACCGGCATCGATGTCCCGGAAGTCCCGGCGCGGCGGCCGGGCGGACAGAACCGTCGCCGCGTGCTTCGTCAGGTACCAGCCCACCGCCGTCGCCAGCCCGAACGACTCTTGGTCGGCCCGCAGCCTCGGCACCAGGTTGGCGATCGCGTGACTGGCGTAGTTGTTGCCCGGCCCGCCCGCGAACGTCAGCCCACCGGTGACGGTGAGCCGGGCCGGATCGTCCACCGGCAGACCCAGCTCGTGCGCCGCGATCTGCACCGCCGACGGGAAACACGCGTACAGGTCGACGTGCCCGACCTCGCCGATCGTCACCCCCGCGTGCCCGAGCACCGCCTCGCCCACCGCCCGGATCGCCGGCGACGAGGCCAGATCGGCGCGCTCGGTGACGAACCATTCGTCGTTCGCGTGCGCCCCCGCGTGCACGAACACCCAGCGGTCCTGTGGAACGCCCGCCTCGGTCGCCGCCGCCGCACTGCACACGATGATCCCGGTGCCCTGGTTGACCTGGAGGTCGGCGGTGAGCAGCTTCGGATAGGGCGCGGCGATCATCCGGTTCGACGCGGACGGTGTGGCCAGATCCTCCGGGGTGCGCGCCCCGGGCCGCCAGGCGTGCGGGTTACCGGCGGCGATCTCCGAGAACCCCGACCACAGCCTGCTGATCCGGTCCAGGTGCTCGGCGGGCGCGAGACCGAGGCGGCCGCGCACGGCCGACTCGATCAGCGCATACAGAAGAATCGGCGCCACCAGGCCGGCGGCGGTCTCCGGGTCGTTGTTGGCCGGCGAGTCGTCCCCGACGGTACGCGTCGGCTCAGTCCCCTCCCCCCGCACCGGCCAGTCCAGCCCAGCCCCGGTCCTCGCCCCGCCTTCAACGCCCCGCCCGGTCCTCGCCCCGCCTTCAACGCCCCGCCCGGTCCTCGCCCGACCTTCAACGCCCCGCCCGGTCCCCGCCCGACCTTCAACGCCCCGCCCGGTCCACAGCCTGCCCCGGAAACCCCGCTCGGCCCTGGGTCCGTTCTCGGGGACCTGCCGCGTCTCCGGCGCCTCCCGCTGTCCTTGCTCCGGCCGGGCCTGCCGCTCGGCGCGCTCGGCCGCGGCCGCCGTCGCCGCGGCTTCCGCTCCGCCGACCAGGGCGATCGAGGCCCGGCCCGCGGCGATCTCGGCGGCCACATCGTTGAGCAGCCGAAGTGAGCCGTCCCCACCGAAGATCGTGGTCTGCACGGTCTGCCGGGGATTCGCCCCGACCGCTTCGGCGAGCAGCGCGGCCCCGTCCTGGTACTGCCACGAAACGCTTGCCACATACCCGGCGAGATCAGCCTGGGCCAGGATCCCGGCCACCCCCGCGTCCTCCGCGGCAGACCGCAATGCCCGCACCGCCAGGGAGACCGGATCCCCGCCGTTCACGTCGACAGAACGTTCGATCTCCTGACCGGCTCCGACGATCACCGGCGTCCAGGCATCGATCTCCACCCCGGTCCGCTCCCACCGGACAGGAGCAGGCTTGGCCCCGTCCAACCCGAACCCCACCCGGCCCCGCGCGGACTCCACCCGGCCCCGCGCGGACTCCGCCCGGCCCACCCTCCCCGGCTCGGCCCCGACCCACCCATCCCCGCGTGCCGCACTCCGGTCCGAATCACGCCCGAACTCACCACGATCCGAACCCCGTGCCGCACTCCGGTCCGAATCACGCCCGAACTCACCACGATCCGAACCCCGTGCCGCACTCCGGTCCGGGTCGCGCCCGAACTCACCACGCCCCCAACCCCGTGCCACACTCCGGTCCGAATCACGCCCGAACTCACCACGCCCCCAACCCCGTGCCGCACCGTGGTCCGGGTCGCGCCGGGAGTCGGCGCGTACCGTGTCGTGTGCCGGGTTTTGGTGTGCTCCGCTACCGGGGCCCGCGTGCTGCCGGGCTACCGAGCCCAGTTCTGTCAGGGAGCGCCGCATCGCGTCGGCGAGGTTGCGGGCCAGCATCGGGCCCAGCGGGCCGTCCGTCGAACCGCCCTCGACGCCACCGTCGAACCGCACGACCGCACCCGCCCGCGCGCCGGCCGGCTCCGCCGGGGTCACCGACAGGAACAGGCCCACCGTGATGCCCATCGGGGCGGCGCCCTCCAGGAAGATCGCCCGGCCCTCGATCCGGCCGACGACTGTCCAGCGGACCTCGCTCGGCACCCCCATCAGCTTGATCCGCTGCCGGAACCGCACGCCGTCGGTGAGGTCGCCGGGCCGGCCGCCGATCCAGCCGGCGTGCTGGAGCAGCCAGTCCGGCATCCGGGCCGGGTCGGCGAGTACCTCGAACACCTGATCCGCGGTGGCGTTCACCGGTACCGTCACAGCGCACGGATGGGCGAGCCGCCGGGGCGGTGCGATGTCGGCGGGTGGTGGTTCGGGCCGGCGCCGGCTCAGCATCGTGCCGACGGCGGCGCGTGTGACGGCCAGCGCGGCGCGCAGCTGGGCGGAACGAGATGGCATCGACGCTCCCCTAACAGTCTGGCCTGACGGTAAAGGGGTGACGTGGGTCACGGCAAGAGCTGATGATCGGCTGGATGGACGGCAGTAACCGTCAAGTCGTACGGTAAATCGGTGAGACGAACACAGGCACAGCGCAGTGAGGCCACCCGGGCCCGGATCCTGGAGGCCACGGTGCAGTGCCTGGTCGAGCGCGGCTACGCGGAGACCACCACCGCCGAGGTGCTGGCCCGGGCGGACGTGCCCCGCGGCACCCTCCTGCACCACTTCCCGACCAAGGCGGATCTGCTGGTCGGCGCGGTGCACTGGGTGGCCGGCCGGCGGATCGGCGCGCTGACCGCCGAACTGGCCGCGATCCCGCCGGAGACCGACCGGCTGGACGCGCTGATCGACATCATCTGGCGGCATTTCTCGTCCCCGCTGTTCTGGGCCGCGCTGGAGTTGTGGAACGCCGCCCGCACCGACACCGAGGTCCGCGACGCGCTGCGCCCGGTGGAGAAGGAGATCTTCGCGGTCCTGCACGACCGGGCCCGCGCCCTGCTCAGCGAGAGTTCACCCGGCGATCCCCGGGTGCCGACGGTCGTCGAGTTCAGCTACGAGGTCCTGACCGGACTCGCCATGACCGGCATAGTGAGCGGCGACCTGGGTCACCGTGAGCTGCTGCTGCGCCGCTGGAAACGAGCGGCCGCGATCCTGCTGGGCCACCGCGATCCGTCCACCCTCGTCGAACGCACCCGCTCAAAGGAGAGTTGATGTACGGCACCCCGGAACGTCTGGCCCTCGCCGCCTCGATGAAACAGTTCGTCGGACGGGAGATCCACCCGCACCTGGCCGATTGGGAGCGGGCCGGTGAGATCCCCCGCGAGGTGCACGCCCGGCTGGCCAAGGCCGGGCTGTACGGGATCGGCTTCGCCGAGGAGCACGGTGGCGACGGCGGCGACAGTGTCGACACGGTGGTGGCGACCGAGGCGTTCCTGGAGGCCGGCGGCTCGTCGGGGGCGCACGCCTCGCTCTTCACGCACGGGATCGCGCTGCCGCACATCGTCTCGTCCGGTGACGGTTCGCTGATCGACCGGTTCGTCCGGCCGACGCTGGCCGGGGAGATGATCGGCGCGCTGGGCATCACCGAGCCGGATGCCGGTTCGGATGTGGGTTCGATCCGGACGACGGCGGTCCGGGACGGCAACGTGTACGTGGTGAACGGCGCGAAGATGTTCATCACCTCGGGTCTGCGCGCCGATTTCGTCACCACCGCGGTCCGGACCGGTGGGCCGGGCGCTTCCGGCATCAGCATGCTGGTGATCGAGAAGGGGACTCCCGGGTTCTCCGTCTCCCGCAAGCTGGACAAGATGGGCTGGCTCTGTTCGGATACCGCCGAGCTGCACTTCGACGACTGCCGGGTGCCCGCGGCGAACCTGGTCGGCCCGGAGAACTTCGGTTTCGCCCTGATCGGTCAGGCGTTCGTCGCGGAGCGGATCATCGCGGCCGTGCACGCCTATTCGGTGGCGCAGCGCAGTCTGGATCTGACCCTGGTGTACGCCCGCACCCGGGAGACGTTCGGCCGTCCGCTGATCAGCCGTCAGGTGGTCCGGCACAAGCTGGTGCAGATGAAGCAGCGGATCGACGTGGCCCGGCAGTACACCCGCTGGGTGGCCGAGCGGCACGCGGCCGGGGAGGGCATGATCGGCGAGGTCTGCCTGGCCAAGAACGCCGCGGTGGACGCCTGCAAGTTTGTGGTCGACGAGGCGGTTCAGCTGCACGGCGGGATGGGCTACATGCGCGAGTCCGAGGTGGAGCGCAACTACCGGGACTCCCGCATCCTGGGTATCGGCGCCGGCGCCAGCGAGATCATGACCGATCTGGCCGCGAAGATGTTCGGATACCAGTAACGGTGATCCAGTTCGAGCACCGGCCGGGGATCCTCGACCTGTCGTGGGGGCATCCCCGGCCGGATCTGCTGCCGGTCCGGGAGTGGGCGGCGGCGTCGGCCGGTCTGGACTGGCGGGCGCTGACCTATGGCGCGGCGGCCGGCCCGACACCGCTGCTGGAGTCGCTCGGTGATCCGGATCGGACTTTCGTGACGGGGGGCGCCTCGCACGGGCTGGCTCTGCTGACGGAGCTGCTGTCCGCGCCCGGCGATGTGATCCTGGTCGACTCCCCCACGTACCACCTGGCGTTTCCGATCCTCGCCACCGGCGGCCGGACCCTGCGCCACATCCCGCCGTCCGGGCTCGCCGGTTTCGTCCGGGATCTCCGGCGGGGCGGGCGCCGGGTGCCGCTGCTCTACCTGGTCCCGACGTTCGGCAACCCGACCGGGCGGAGCCTCCCGTTCGAGGACCGCCGCGCGCTGATCGAGGTCGCGCGGGCCGAGGGGGTGACGATCGTCGAGGACGACACCTACCGGGAGCTGACTTACGACGGCCCGGCTCCCCCGTCCCTGTGGGAGATGGCCGGCGGAGCACCGGTGGTCCGATTGGGATCATTCGCCAAGACGGTGGCGCCGGGGTTGCGGTTGGGGTGGATCAACGCCCAACCCGATGTGGTACGGGGTCTGACCACACTCGGATACGTGCACAGCGGTGGTGGGGTCAACCACACGGCGGCCGTGACCATGGCTGTTTTCCGGGCCGGCGGTGGCTATCGACGGCACGTCGACCGGGTGCGGGACGTCTACCGTACGCAAAGGGATGCCCTGGTCACCGCCCTCCGCGAGGGGTTCGCCGGGGTGGAGTCGCCGGCCGGCGGCTGGTTCGTGTGGCTGCCACTGCCGGCCGGCTTGACCGGATCCGGCCTGTTGCCGGCGGCCGAGCAGCGGGGTGTCTCGTTCGTCCCGGGCCACCGTTTCTGGGCGGACGGCTCGGCCGGCGCCAGCCGGATCCGGCTGAGCTTCTCGCATCTGCCCGCCGACGACCTCCGCCGGGCGGCCGAGCGCCTGACCGAAACGGTGGCCCGCCGACCATGACGACCGTCAACGGTTGCCCGCCGGACATGACGACCGTCAACGGTTGCCACCGGCCATGACGACCCTCGACGGTTGCCGCCGGAGTCCACAAGCGATAGACACGTGTCATGACGGGTAGCGGCGAGCAGCGGCCCAGCGCGGCACGGGTCTACGACTACTTCCTCGGCGGCACCCACCATCTCGCGGTGGATCGGGAGCTGGCCGGGCATCTGGAGGCGATGACCCCGGACATCGGGGCGACGATGCGGGCCAACCGGGCGTTCCTGCAGCGTGCAGTGCGTTTTCTGGCCGGTCGGAGGATCCGGCAGTTCCTGGATGTCGGGTCGGGCATCCCGACTGCCGGGAACGTGCACGAGATCGCCCGCGCCGAGGCGCCCGGGTCGGCGGTGGTCTACGTCGACGTGGATCCGGTGGCGGTGGAGCACAGCCGGGAGCTGCTGGCCGGCGACGACCGGACCGCTGTGGTGCTGGCCGACGCACGGGACACCGACCGGATCCTGGCCGGGGCGAACGGGCTGATCGATTTCGGGCAACCGGTGGCCGTACTCTTCGCGGGTGTTCTGCATTTCATCCCGGACGAGGACGATCCGGCCGGGCTGGTGGCGGCGCTGCGGGAGGTCACCGCGCCGGGCTCGTACCTGCTGATCTCGCACGCGACGGCGGACGGGCAGCCGCCCGAGGTGGTCGAGGCGCAGAAGCTGTCCGCGCGAACCGGGACCGGGATCGTGCTCCGGCCGCATGCCGAGATCGCCTCGTGGTTCGACGGGTTCCCGCTGGTGGAGCCGGGGCTGGTGCACATCCCGCGGTGGCGGCCGGAGGACGGCCCGGTCGAGGATCCGGAGCGGTTCGGCGCCTACGCCGGGGTCGGGTTCTCCGGCGCCTGACCGGGGGCGGCGTGGATCAGCGCCTCGATCAGCTTGTCGATGGTGCCGGGGAAGGCCGAGTTGTACATCGACGGCAGATGCTCGCGGACCAGGTGCACGTTGGGGTAGCCGTCGGCGGGCAGCGACGTGTAGACCCGTGACCAGGCCTCCTGTTCGGCCGCCTCCTGGTCGGGGGTGAGTTCGGCGGCGTCGACGGCGGCCACCGCGAGGACCGTGTCGACGAAGTCGCGGTAGTGCCGGACCGCGTCGGCGGGCGCGAACCCGGCGCTGAGCATGATGCCGATGCCGGTGTCGACGACGCGCATCTCGTGCGGCCCGGCGGTGACCCGGATGGCCCGCAGGTGGGCGAGCCGCGGGTGCTGGCGCATCGAGCGGCGCAGCACGGCGGCCAGGTCGCGCAGCGAGTCGGCCCAGTGGTCGCGGGGGGTGAACTCGGCGAGGGCGTCGCCGATCAGCCGGTCGGCGAGGGCGAGCAGCAGCGCGTCCATGTCGCGGAAGTAGCGGTAGACGGCGGTCGGGTCGGCGCCCAACTCGGCGCCGAGGCGGCGGACGCTGAGCTTGTCGCCGCCGGGCCCCTCGATGAGCCGTAACGCTGTGTCGACGATCATGTCGGCGGTGAGCACCACACCGGTGCGGGTCTTCCGCCGCCGGACCCCCACGCTGCGCACACGTTCCACTCCAGGCACTCTCCCAGCTTAGGTCCCGCTTATGTCAACGCATTGACATAAGCGTACGGCGGAGGGTTTGATCGGTTGCACGAGATCGCCGACGGCTCACCCCGGGCGGTCTCGTGAGAGTTGGAAGGAACTCACCATGGCGGCCACACCCCCCGCTTATGACCTGGCCATCCGCACCGACGAGAAACGCCTGCGCGCCGCTCTGGCCGGCGCGGCGCGGACCCCCTTCTGGCTCGAGGACCCGGGACGGCCCACCCCGGAGCCCGCGCTGACCGGTTCGACGACGGCCGACCTCCTGGTGATCGGCGGGGGCTACTGCGGACTGTGGACGGCACTGATCGCCAAGGAGTCCGACCCGAAGCGTGACGTGGTGCTGGTCGAGGGCAACGAGATCGCGTGGGCGGCGAGCGGGCGCAACGGCGGGTTCGTCGAGGCCAGCCTCACCCACGGCGCGGAGAACGGGCGCCGCCACTTCGCCGACGAGCTGCCGGTCCTGGACGCCCTCGCGGCGGAGAACTTCGCGGACTTCGAGGCGACCCTGGCCCGGCACGGCATCGACGCCGAGTTCACCCGGGACGGCGTGCTGGCGGTGGCCACCGAGCCGCACCAGGTCGGCGAGCTGCGCGCGGCGGCGACCGCCGGCACCACGTTCTACGACCGTGAGCGGCTGGGCACGCTGGTCCGGTCACCGCTGTTCCGGGCCGGGCTGATGCAGCACGAGGGCGCCGCCGTGGTGCACCCGGCGAAACTGGCCTGGGGCCTGAAGGCGGCGTGCCTGCGGCTGGGCGTGCGGATCTTCGAGAACACCCCGGTCACCGAGATCAAGGACCAGACCTCGTGTGTACGGGCGTCGACCTGGGCCGGCAGCATCACTGCCCGGAAGGTCGCGCTGGCCACCAACGGCTTCCCCTCGCTGCTCAAACGGAACCGGCTGCTGACCGTGCCGGTCTACGACTACGTGCTGATGACCGAGCCGCTGACCGAGGCCCAGATCGACGAGATCGGGTGGCGGAAGAACTTCGGCATCTCCGACTCGTCCCGGCAGTTCCACTACTACCGCAAGACCGCGGACAACCGGATCCTCTGGGGCGGTTACGACGTGGTCTACCACAAGGGCGGCGGGATCCGGCCGGAGCACGATCAGAACCCGGAGACGTTCACCCGGCTCGCCGACCACTTCATGCGGACCTTCCCGCAGCTCGGCGACGTGCGGTTCAGCCACGCCTGGGGCGGCATGATCGACATGTGCACACAGCTGGCCGCGTTCCAGGGCCGGGCGATGGGCGGGAAGGTGGCGTACAGCAGCGGGTTCACCGGTCTGGGTGTGGCCGCGACCCGCTACGGCGCGACCGTGATGATCGACCTACTGGACGGCCGGGACACCGTCCGGACCAGGATGAAGATGGCGAAGCGCAAGCCGCTGCCGGTGCCGCCGGAGCCGGTGCTCTACCCGGCGGTCCAGGTGATCCGCAGTGCCATCGCCCGGTCGGACCGCAACGGTGGCCGCGACGGTTTCATCCTGAAAGCGGCCAACGCGTTCGGTTTCTCGTTCGACTCCTGACCCCGGCCGGGAGAACCCGGTCAGACCGCCCGGAAGCCCGGCTCGACCTCGCGCACGCAGTGTTCCGCGTCCTCCCGGGACAGGCCGCGCGAGGTCAGGGCGGTCATCGCCTCGGCCGGCCGGTCACCGCCGTCGACCACGGTGATCCCACTGTTGCCCCGCACCAGGTGCAGTTTGTATCGCGCGCCGGTCCACTCCACGCGCACCGCGGTGACCGGCCCGTCCGCTACATCACTCATGCCGCCGATCCTAGAGATCGGCTTCGGGGTCGCTCGTCAGCAGGGCGGCGAATAGACCGCGCAGAATCCGTTCGAGCAGATCCGGGCGGGGCGCTCCCGGTTCGCCGATGGCGGCGACCAGATGGGGGTACGCCGTCACGTCCAGCCCGGTGAGCACCGGTGGTGGCGAGGACCGTTCGTTGCGGGCGAAGAGGGACACCACCCCGGTCATCACACCGATCGTCTCGAACTTGGCGGCGCTGTCGGCCGGCACCGGGGTCAGCACCCGCAGGCAGTGGTCGAACCAGGCGAGGGCTTCCGGCCCGGCCCCGCTGTCCCGGGGCAGCGCGTCCATCAGCCACGGATGCCGCCGGTTCAGTTCGAGCTGTGCACGGGCCAGGTCGAGCAGCGCCCCGGTCCAGTCCGGCCCGGGTTCGGGGTAGGGCCGCAGCTCGGCGACCACCTGGTCGGCCATCAGGTCGAGCAGGTCGTCGCGGGACGACAGGTGCCGGTAGAGGGTGCCCGCGCCGGTGCCGAGCGCCCCGGCGACCGCGCGCATCGAGACGGCGGCCAGCCCGTCGGTGTCGGCGAGGGTGATCGCGGCCCGCACGATCTCGTCCCGGCTGTGGGTGGCCTGCGGTCCACGGCTGCCGCGCTCGGGCCGGGTCCAGATCGAGGGTGTGCCTGTCACCCGCACTACTGTAAACTGCGAACAGCGTTCGCAGTTTTTCACCCGCAGTTCCGACCCGCAGTTCCGACCCGTAGGGAGACGAGATGATCGAGGCGAGAGACGGGGCCACCATCCCGTTGCACACCCGGGGCAGCGGCCCGCCGATCGTGGTCGTGCACGGCGGCGGCGTCGACATCGGCACCTACCGGTGGCTCGCGGCCTCGCTGGCCGAGCGGTTCACCGTCCACCTCTACAACCGGCGGGGCCGGGCGGACGCCCCACCCCGCACCGAGCCGTACGACGTCCGGGAGGACATCGACGACCTGGCCGCGGTGCTCCGCACGACCGGGACGGTCAACGTGATCGGGCACAGCGCCGGCGGCTTCATCGCCCTGGAGGCGGCCCGCGAGCTGCCGATCGAGCGGCTCGCGCTGTACGACCCGGCGGTCCACGTCGACGGCCTGTTCCCGGCCGGCTGGCTGGCCGGCGCCAAGGACGCGCTCCGGGCCGGCGACGATGCCCGCGCCCTGGCCCTGGTCACCTCGGGCATCAACACGCACACACCGGTGTCCCGGCTGCCGCTGTCGGTGCAGACGTGGATCACCGGGCTCTTCCTGCGCACCCCGATCGGCCGGACGATGGGTGAGCTGCTGCCGCTCACCCTGGACGAGTCGGCCGCGGTCTTCGCCCACGCCGGCCCGGCGTCCCGGTGGGCCGGGGTGACCGCCAAGGTGCTGCTGGCCTGTGGCGCCTCCGGCCCGGACTACTACCCGAAGATCAACGAGGCCCTGGCGTCAGTGCTCCCCGACGCGCGGACGCTACTGGTCCCGCGCGGCGCCCACGACGCGCTGAACCGGGCCAACCGCCAGATCGTCGACCCGCTCATCGAGTTCTTCGCCGAGCCCTGAGAGCCACCGTCCAGCGCATTCCGAGCCGAACCCACACCGCGTGGTGACTTCCGGCGCAATCCGCACCAAAAGTCACCACAGTCAAGGCCAACCCACACCGCGTGGTGACTTCCGGCGCGATTCGCGCCGGAAGTCACCACGCGGTCTTGGACCACTCTTCTCGGGTGAGGGCGTAGACCACCTCGCCCTGATCCGAGCCGGGAATCGGTGGGTAGTCGGGGAAGTAGGTGCGCACGTACCGCAGACCGGCCTTCGCCATCACCCCTCGGGAGCCGGCGTTGACCGTCATGGTCTCCGCCACCACCCGGGTCTGCCCGGCCGTCTCGAAGGCGTGCCGCAGCAGCTCCCGGGACGCCTCGGTGGCGAACCCGCGGCGCCAGTTGTGTCTCGGCAGCCGGTACCCGAGCTCGGCCTCGCCCGGTTCGCCGGCCGGCGGCAGCATCATCAGCCCGATGAACTCGCCGCCGGCCCCGAACGCCATCCAGTAACCCAGCCCGCCCACCCGCCGGGCCGCCGCCATCCGTTCGGCGTGCGACCCGGCCACCTCCTCGCGGGTGCGGGCCCGGCCGTCCAGGAAGCGCATCACCTCGGGGTCGGCGTCCAGGGCGACCTCCAGCTCCAGGTGCTCGTCGGCCAGCGGGTGCATGATCATCCGCTCGGTGCGCAGAATCGGTTGCGGCATCAGCCAACGATCACACAACGCTCTCCCCCACGCGACGCAAATTGTCGTGCGCGGGGTCCATCCTGGATTCATGGTGCGCAGAGTGTTCGCCGCGTTGCTGGTGTTGCTGCTCGCCGGCTGTTTCGGCGGTCCCGACCCGGCCGATCTGGGGGAGGGCGGGCCGCTGGTGGAGCGCTGGCGCATTCCGTCGCCGGTGATCGGCTGGGATTTCGCCGAGCCGGCCCTCGGCCTGTTCGGCGAACAGCGGCGGCTGGTGTCACTGGCGGCCGATTCGGGGCGGGTGCGGTGGGTGCACGATCTGCCGGCCGGGTTCCGGGTCACCGCGTCGTCGGTCTCGGTGTCCGAGGGCATTCTGCTGGTGCGCGGGGACGACCGGTTCCGGGTGATCGACCTGACCGACGGCCTGCTGTTGTGGGAGCGGGAGTTCGAGGGCCAGGTGGTCACGGCGATGGGTGCCGGGAACGACGTGGCGGTCACCGCCGGCTGCGACGGCAAGGGCTGTGAGCTGACCGCGTGGGAGCTCCCGTCCGGTGCGCGCCGGTGGTCCCGGCGGATCGGCGAGCGGGTCACCGTGGTGCCGTCGCCGGGTGATCGATACTGCTACTGCGTGCGCCTCCTCGGCAGCCGCACGATCCTGCTGATCGAGACGGATGACGGGAAGACCGTCTGGTCGATGCGGAAGCCGTCCGGGGTCACCCGGCTGATCCCGGTCCGGGGGCCGCAGGTGCTGTGGACCCCGCCGGCCGAGCCCGACTGTGTGGCCACGTTGCGCGGGGTGGAGTCCGGCAAGGTCGTCTGGACCCGGCGGATCGCCACCGACTGTGACGTGGCGGTCCCGTCGGTGGGTGATGATCCGGGCGGCAATCTGGAGATTCCGGTGGCCGGTGGTCTGGAGTCGCTGAGCCCTCTCGACGGGGTGGGCCGCACCGTGCCGCTGGAGGCGAACGAGCGCCTGATCGAGGACGGCCCGGAACGGATCAGCTGGACGCCCGGGGTCGGTTACCGGTCGATCGACAGCGTGGACCGCACTCCGGCGAAGGTCCCGCCACCGTTGGACGGGCGGCCGGGGGCCGAGGCCACACCGGTCGGTGTGTGGGTGTTGCGGTCCGGCCCCGGCCTGGTCCTCTACGTACCGCTGCGCGGCACGGTCCGGTGGAGCGGCCCGGCCCCGGTGATGATCGCCGACTACGACCGGCTGATCTACCGGGACGGCGCGGACCTGGTCGGCGTCGGGCCACGGGACGGCGCGGTGAAGGGGCCGTGATGCGGCATGATGCGGAGCCATGAGCGCGAACCTGGAGTCGTCGGTGGTGTCGGAGCGGGACGACCGGGCCTCGCTGCGCAGCGTTCTGGTGCTCACGCTGGTGGGCTGGCTGCTCTTCAACGCGGGCGCCACGATCGGCCGCTATTCCGGGCCGGATTACGCCGGGTCGCCGGTCAAGGGTGTCGGGACCGTCGAGAAGTGTGAGCGGCGTGGGCCGTTCACCATTCTCGACGGCGTGGGCTTCTACGACGCCTGCTACTTGTGGGTGGAGTGGGACCGCAACGGGTCGGAGCGGGTGCTCGTCGACGACCCCGGCTTCTTCCGTGGGGAGAAGCCGGGCGACACGATCCGGATCGGTTACGGGGTGTCCCGTCCCGAGGTGGGCTATTCGTCGGGGCTGGAGCTGCTCAAGTTCGGTTTCGTCGGGCTCGGTGGCCTGCTGCTCGGTCTCGGGACGCTGCTGCTGCTCGTCCGGCTCAAACTGTATGTTCTGCGATGACCTCGTCGGCCCAGGCGGGGGCGTAGAGGGCGTCCGGCTCGACCAGGCCGGTCAGGGCGAGGGCCTGGCGGACGTGCCCGTGCGCGTTGACGATCTCGTAACCGTGGCCGCCGCGGACGGCCCGGGTGTAGCCGACCAGCAGCAGGTCGATGCTCTCGCTGCCGATGGACTCGACCTGCCGCACGTCGATGACGACGCGGTGCCCGCGCCGGCCGGAGGCGAAGGCGTCCCGCATGCCGGCCCGCAACACCCGGTCGGTGTCGCGGTCGAAGGCGCCGATCAGGCGCAGGTGGACGGTCGAGCCGGTCCGTTGGGTGGTTCGCTCGATCTGATAGTGCGGGTCCATGCCTAGGGGTTTACCCGCCGCATGTGTCCATGCGCCAAATTCGGGATTAAAGGGTGACCGAGCCAACAGTTTCAGGACGGTCCGTAGTCGCGTTCGACGGTCGCCACCCGCACTCGGTAGTCGCGGTACCACACTTCGCGTCCGCGCCGCTGGGCGACCAGATGGGCGGCGACCTGCTTCCAGGCGCGGGCCGCGTCGTGGTCGGCCCAGTAGGAGACGGTGATCCCGACGTCCTCCCGGGCCGACTCGATGCCCAGATATCCGGGCTGGTCAAGTGCCAGTTCGTGCATCCGGGCGGCCATCGCCGCATATCCCTGATCACCCTCGGTGCGGGTCGACGTGAAGATCACCGCGACGTAGGGCGGTTCGGGGGTCTCAGCGATCAGGGTCATCCGGAGATGGTCTCAGAACGGGACGGCGACCAACTCGCTGTAGAGCAGGTCGATCCGGTCCGGGTCCAGCGTGTCGCTGCGGTACATCCGGCGCCGCTCGGTCGGCACGGTGATCGCGCCGGGCGGGCGGAACCCGGCGACCCGCGGTTCCAGCAGGGTGGCCGGGACGCCGTGCCGCAGCAGCAGGTGGCGGGTGAACGGCCGGAACATCCGGCGGAACACCGCCTGGTCGCTGACGTGCACCAGGGAGGCGAAGAACGGCAGGTTCTTCGGCCGGTCGTGGCGGAAGACTGCCCAGCAGACCCCGCCACGGTCGGCGAGCACCACGTGCCGGGCGGCGAGGGCGTCCCGGTGGTCCCGGTATCTCTCCAGGTCGTCGCCGCTGAGCAGATCCTCGATGCGGCGCGGGTCGGCGGTCACCGTGCGGTCTCCCCGGGGCCGGGCCGGCCAGGGCAGATTGGGTACGGCCACCAGCGTGCTGTCGAGGTGCCGGAATCCGAGGCGCTCGTTCATCGGGATGACGGTGCCGCTCGGGGACAGGTCGGTGAAGTGGTAGCCGGGCTGTTTCAGTAAGGCCCGCAGCAGCCGGATGCTGAGCAGCCGGTACTCCGGCAGCACGCACCACCCGGCCAGGTTGCAGAACCGGTGGCGGGCGCCGCCGATCGTCCGGTCGGCGTAGAAGGCCAGATAGACCCCGACGACGAGCCCGGCCGCGATGAGCATGAATCCGTGGTTGGGTGCGGCGGCCTTCCACGGTGGGGTGAGCGCTCGGGCCCACATGTCGACGCTGAGCCGTGTGTTGAGATGGGCGTGCAGGAAGTGCGCGACCCGGGACACGTCCGCGGACGTGATCGGCAGGACCTGGACGTTCATGTGTCAAGAGTCTCTGCCGATCCGCGTCCCCCACAGTTGCAAATGTCAGGTCAATCGCGAGCCCTTCTCACAATGTCGCGGCCCAGGCCAGTAGCTCGGTGCGGGCCGCGGTCAGGGTGGCGGCCGGGATCGCGGCCACGTCGGAGGTATTGACCACCAGTGCCACGTGGGTGCTGCCGGGCGCCGAGCCGGTGGCGTCCAGCAGCAGCCGCCGGGCCGTGGTGGCGCCCACCTCGGTGCCGACCGCGATCGGGCCGGTGGTGGTCAGCCCGGAGCGGGTGCCCAGGTCGGAGACGACAGCGGTGCGGCCGGACGGGAACGACGCGGGCAGGTGCAGTTCGGTGGGCGCCCCGAGGGCGGCCGGGGGCTCGCGCCAGACCAGGACCCCGTACTGGCGGCCGGTGGTGAGCCCGGCGATCGCCGGGAGCCGGGAGGGCACGGTGAGCCACGCCTGCTGCCGCCCGGACCCGGCGAATCCGTCACGGGCCAGGTCCTCGTAGGCGAAGGCGACGGTGCGGCCGGCCACCGCGCTCGGATACAGCCGGTCCAGCACCCGCGGGTCCAGCCGCAGCGCCCCGTTCGCGATCACCGAGTGGTCCTCGCCGTTCCAGGCGTCACCTTCGGTCTGCACCTTGTCCGGGTTGCCGTTCATCAGTTCGCGGTGCTGTCCGCTGTAGACGTCCCACTGCCACTGGGTGGCCGACAGCACCGGGCCGGATCGCGCGGCGTCGTTCCAGAAGGTGGCGCCGGAGAGCCGGGAGTCGAGGCCCTGGTACATCGCGCGGATCATCCACGGGGTGCGCGAGGAGTCCATCGCGTTGCCGAACTCGGAGACGAACGCGGTGGTGTCCAGGGCGGCGGCCCGGTCCCGGATGCGGTTCATCGCCGCGCTGTACGTGCCGTCGGCGGCCGGGGTCGGGTCCAGGGTGATCCGCGCGCCGTCGTAGTAGTGACTGTTGAAGACGTACCGGGAGCCGAGCGGCGCGATGGTGGACAGGCCGCCGGCCTCGCCGAAGGTGGTGTTCCAGAAGACCAGCGGCTCGGCGTAGACCGGCCGGTCGCTCCAGCCGGTGGCGTCCATGACGGCCCGGAACCGCTGGTAGAACGGCATCATCCAGGTCGCCTCCCAGGTGGTGCCGGAGGCCCCGTCGAGCCCGCCGTCGAACGGCTCGTTGAACGGGTCGATCCCGAGCACCATCGAATGGTCGACGCGCGACCGCAGGTGGGTGAGCATGGCGCGGGCCTGGGCCAGGTAGGCGTCCTGGACTCCGTACCGGTTGCGCCAGAAGTCGTAGGCGGCCGAGCGGACGGCGTTGTTGGTGAGCATGTTCTGCCCCCACAGGACGCAGATGCCGCACGACTCGGTGGGGTAGTCCCCGGCGTCGATCACCCACTTCGGGGCGCCGTCGCCGGTGTACCAGCTGCCCCGGTGGAACAGGTGCGAGGAGTACAGGTCCTGGTGGTAGTCGATCAGCACCCGGATGCCCCGGCCGGTGAACTGCCGGATCTGGTCGGCGGCCCGGTCCAGGTAGGCGGTGTCGATCCGGTCCCGGGCCGGCTGCACCCCCTCCCAGCTGATCAGGAAGCGGATCGCGTTGGCGCCGGTCAGGTTCCGCATCTGGACGGCGGCGGTGGCCGCGTCGGCGGTGCTGCGGAACGGCAGGAGTCCGTTCTCGTACAGCTTGGTGCTCCCGGAGACGTTGAAACCGCGCAGGACGATCTCACGTCCCCGGGAGTCCGTGGGCGCCGCGACGGCGGGTTGCACCGGCACGACCAGACCCACCACGAGCAGCAGAAGTGCTACGAAGAAAGCCCGCATGCATAGACGTTAATCACTTTGTAACCTTCCGGTCGAGAAGGCAGCCCGACTTCTTGCCCAGCTTGGCAAGACCGGCCAGATCACCGGCGCCCCAGACGGCCTTCTTCGAGGTGATGGTGTGGTACATGATCTGGCCCCGGTCCTCCTGCTTCGGGTGCGCCAGGCCGATCGCGTGACCGATCTCGTGCATCAGCACCGCCCCGGTGGTGCCACCGTTGGCCGCGCCGAACCCACGGCTCATCTTCGCGACCGACGGCGCGTTCAGCACCACCGCGCCCTCCACCATCCGCAGCGCCGGGGCACCGGACGAGGTGTACGCGGTCTGCCATCCACCACCGCCCATGCCCAGCTCACGGGCGCCCTTCGGCAGCCACTTGCTGTGCTTGCCCGGGTTCACCCAGGCGATCACGATCTCGGTGCCGGCCGGGTACGTCCCGTTGAACCCCTTCTCCGCCTGCGGGATGACCGTGGTCGTGCCGGCATAGCGGAAGGTCAGGCCGGAGGCCGCCGAGATCCGGCTGAACGCGGTCTTCACCTCGGCGAGCGAGTTCTTCGGCGCCCGGTCCAGGTTGACCCGGTAGTCGATCGCGCCGCCGCACGGGTTCCAGCGGGCGACCAGCTTGTCACCGTTGGACTGGCTCATGAAGGCGTACGACTTCGCACTGCCGGCCGCGGCCAGTGCCACCCCCGGCGAGGCGACGACCAGCGAGGAGACCGCGGCGAGCACAGCGAGAACACGCTTCATGAACACGTCCGATCCGGTTGAAGGAAGTGCCCATTCCAGGCCGGTGCGGGTGCGGGCCCGGTTCACACCCGGGTGCGAACCGGTTTCTTCCACCGCGGAGCCGGCGTGCCCTGAGGCTTTCCGCCGAGGCGATCAGAGGGTGGTGGCGTCGAGCAGGCGCTGGGCGATCCGGCGGGCCGCGGCACGCACCTCCGGGCCGTCCACGATCCGGTAGCCGACCGGCAGGTGGCAGAGCTGGCGGGCGTACCAGTCGGGGGCGCTGGTGGTGCCACTGAGGACGGTGGTGCCGGGTTCCGGGCCGGGG
The DNA here is from genome assembly GCF_050589265.1 of Actinoplanes sp. G11-F43. NCBI lineage: Bacteria > Bacillati > Actinomycetota > Actinomycetes > Micromonosporales > Micromonosporaceae > Actinoplanes > Actinoplanes sp. G11-F43. The sequence continues at coordinate 181,616 of NZ_JBNZCE010000029.1, read as the reverse complement.
CGCAGCGTGCCGAGGGCCGGGCCGATCCAGTCGCGCACCCGGTCCGGCGGGCCGTCGATCAGGATCTCGGCGGTGAACTCCCAGCCCTCGCCGAGATGCTCGTCCAGGACGGCCACCGGGTCCAGGCCGGGCGGTGGGCGGAAGGTGCCGGTCCGGGTCTCGACGGCGGTCACCCGGTCGATCCGGTACGCCCGGCGGGCCCCGGCGGTGTGCGAGTGGCACAGCAGATACCACCGGCCGTGGCGTACCACGATGGCCCACGGGTCCACCTCGGCCGACCATTCGCGGCCCGACTCGGTGCGATAGCCCACGCGTACCGGCAAGCTCTGGGCGCAGGCCCGGACCAGCCCGGACGTGATCTCCGGGTCCGGTCGCGCGGCCCGCCGGTCCGGGGCCGGCGCGGCGGTGCGGCGGACCGCCTCCACCTGGGCGCCGAGTGTCTCCGGCAGCACCCGGACGATCTTGCCGAGGGCGCTGCCGACCGGATCGCCGGTGTCGCCGGCCGCGTGGTGACCGTCGAGCACCGCCATCACCAGGCCGAGCGCCTCCGCCTGGGTGAAGATCAGCGGCGCGGGGCGGGCGCCCCGGCCGACCCGGTAGCCGCCATAGGGCCCGCGCACCGATTCGATCGGCAGCCCGGCCTCGCGCAGGATCGCGATGTAGCGGCGGGCGGCCCGCTCGGTGATGCCACCCAGTCGTTCGGCGAGCCGGTCCGCGGTGATCCCGGGACTGCCGTGCACGGCCTCGTAGGCCATCAGCGCCCGCGCGGTCGGACTGGTCATGCCGGACAGACTAGGCCAGCCCGTGTGCCGATCCGCGGCTCGATGCGAGCCGCGGATCGGCACACGGGCTCAGACCTCGAAGATCATGCAGCTGGACGTGGCGTGGGCGATCAGGCGGCCGGCCGCGTCGGTGATCCGGGCCTCGGCCAGCGCGGTCCGCCGGCCCCGCTGCAGGACGGTGCCGGTGCAGCTCAGCCGCCCGGAGGCGATGGTGGCCGGGCGCAGGAACTTCACATTCAGATCCATGCTGGTGTACGCCACACCGGCCGGCAGCGTGCTGTGCACCGAGCAGGCGGCGGCGGTGTCGAGCAGGGTGGACAGAACTCCACCGTGCACGGTGCCGAGCGGGTTGTAGTGGAACTCCCGCGGCTCCAGGTCGAGGGTGACGCTGCCCTCCTCGACCGTCATGCCCTGCCCGTCGATCAGGCTCATGATCGGCGGGGGCGGCAGCTCACCGGACGCCACCGCCTGGAGGATCTCCAGACCGCTGCGCCGGCCCAGCAGGTGCGCGTGCTCGGCCGGGTCGGCCCAGCCGAACGTGCGGGTGCGGGCACCATCCTGAGTCTGCGTCATGGATGCAGGCTCGCAGCAGCTTGCTGCGTCTGTCAACAAGACCTAGCCTTCATCACATGTCCACCCCGCCCGCCGCCCTGAACTGGTCCGTCGACAACTGCACGATCGAGCGGGCGATGGGAGTGCTCGGCGAGAAGTGGGCCCTGGTGGTGCTGCGCGAGGTGTTCTCCGGCATCCGCCGCTTCGACGACATGCGGGTGCGCACCGGGATCCCCCGGCAGGTCCTCACCAACCGGCTGGCCACCCTGGTCGGGAACGGGGTGCTGCGCCGGGACCCGTACCGGGAGCCGGGCGCCCGGCTGCGCCACGAGTACCGCCTCACCGAGAAGGGCTTCGACCTCTACCCGGTGATGATCGCGCTGGCCGAGTGGGGCAACAGATATCTGGCCGACCCCGAAGGACCCCCGATTTCGTACGCCCACCGCGACTGTGGCGCCGAACTGCACCTGGACGTCACCTGCGCGGACGGCCACCGGGTGACCGAGAAGCGGGCGATCCAGCCCCGCCCCGGCCCGGGAGCGCACCCCCGGACCGGCACGGGCTCATCGTGACGAGCTGAGCGGCAGTGCCCGCACCAGCATCCGGTGCGACCGCCAGCCGGGGAACGGGATCAGATCCCCGACGTGCTGGAACTTCATGCCCTGCAACGCGTGCCATACCCGGGTGTTGGTCTCGGTGACCGCCATCGAGGTGCGCTCCTCGGGCCGCTGGGCGAGCAGCTCGGCGAAGAGCCGGATCCCGATCCGGTGCCGCCTGCTGGCCGGGTCGACGAACGCCTCACAGATGGCGAACGTCCGCCCGTCCCACTCCTTGACCACCTCGGGATCGTTCACATCGGTCAGATCCCGCCACCACAGCGTCTCCGGTGGCAGTGGACAGCCCATCACCGCGCCGACCAGCTCACCGTCCACGTAGCCGAGTGCCGTCTGCGCCCCGGGCGCCTCGGCCGTCCAGCGCAGACGGTCCTCGACCGACGGTTCACTGTGATCGATCAGGTGCAGATCGGCGGCATGGACCCGCCGGTACACAGCTGCCAGTTCATCGATGTCGACCTTCTCGGTAAGGACGACGGAACTGGTCGATTCCTCGCGTGCCCCCACGCCTGAACCTCCGTTAACTCCATTAAGGCAAGCCTTACCTAAACAGAGGGATATTCGCATTGGCAAGGGAGTCGTCGATCACCGGGCCCGATTAGGATCCGCGGGTGACGCTCAGTGACACCGCCCGGCGCCGGCCGGTCATCACCCTGCTCGTCGTCTGCCAGAGCAGCATCGGGCTGATCTTCGGCGGCATCGGGCTGTTCCTGCCGTTGATCCGCACCGATCTGGGAATCAGCTTCACCGAGGCGGGCACCATCGCGGCGGTGAGCAACCTGACGTACGCGCTCATGCAGGTCCCGTCCGGATACCTCGCCGACCGGTTCCCGCCCCGGCGGCTGTTCATCATCGGGATGCTCGGGCTGAACATCCTGTCCGCGCTGTTCGCGGTGCTCGACTCGTACCCACTGCTGCTGATCGACCAGGCCCTGGCCGGGATCTTCCGCGCCCTGGTCTTCATGCCCGGCCTGCTGCTGATGACCGCCCTGTTCCCGCCCGGCCGCCGGGCCACCGCGATGGGGTTGTACGTGGTCGGCGGCTTCTCGTCGAACATCCTGCTCAGCGCGGTCGGGCCGGCACTGGTCGGGCCGCTCGGCTGGCAGCTGCTGTTCCTGCTGTTCGCCGGGTTCGGCCTGCTCGCGCTGGCCCTCTACCGGCACCTGGCCGGCCCGGCCACCCCGTCCGCGGGCGGCTCCCCGGTCCGGCTGCGGGAGCTGCCCGGCCTGCTCCGGCAGCGGATCGTCCAGCTCACCGGGGTCATCCAGTTCACCCGGCTGTCGGTCGCCCAGGGCTTCACCTTCTGGCTGCCCACCTATCTGGTCGTCGACCGCGGGCAGTCACTGGCCGCCGCCGGGGCCGTCGCCGCGGTGGCGTCGGCGATCAGCGCGCCGGTCAACTACCTGGGCGGCTACCTGTCCGACCGGATCAACCGGCCGCTGCTGGTCATCGGCGGTTCGCTGATCGTGCTGACCACCGGGCTGAGCCTGCTGACGTACGCCCCCGGCCTGCTCGGCGTCGTCGGCGTGGTGGCGCTGATCTCGGTGGCCATCCAGATCTACTTCGGGCCGCTGTTCGCCCTGCCGCTGCAGGTCCTCGGCGATCGCAACGCCGGGCTGATCAGCGGCCTCGGCAACTTCTGGGCCAACCTGGGCGGCTTCGTGTTCGTCTGGACGCTCGGCGCGGTCAAGGACGCCACCGGCTCGTTCCGGGCCGGATTCCTCAGCCTGGCCGCACTCTGCGTGGTCGCGCTCATCGCCACATGGCTGATCCGGCCGTCACTCCGGCGAGCGACCTAGGCACGGCGGCGGCCAGGGCGGCGTGCCCGTCCGGATTCAGGTGCAGGTGATCCCCGGCGTCGAAGGAGGGCAGCAGCCGCCACGGCGCGGACGGATCCCGCACCGCCGCGTCGAAGTCGGCGAAACCCTCGAACAGACCGTTTCGGATCGCACTGTTCACCGCCTGGCGGGCGGTCTCCCGTACCCCGTCGGGGTCGTCGTAGATGTTGCCCCCGAACGGCGTCAACGTCGCGCCGGCCACGCGCAGCCCACACGCCTGGGCACGCAGCGTGATCTGCCGATAGGCCGCGATCAGATCACCCGTCACCCGCCGCTGGGCCGGCTCCGACGCCGCCGTCGTGCCCAGATCGTTGGCCCCCTCGAAGACCAGCAGCCGGGTCGCCCCACCGAGAGCGAGCACGTCCCGGTCCAGGCGGGCCAGGGCATTGGGTCCGAGACCGTCCCGCAGTACGCGGTTCCCGGCCGCCGCCTGGTTCAGGATCGCCAGCCGGGGGTCACGCAGCCGGTCCACCAGCCGGTCCGGCCAGCGGTCGTTGCCGTTGGTCGTCGAGCCCCGCCCGTCAGTGAGCGAGTCACCCAGCACCACCAGCGCCGACGCCCCCGTCGCGACCACCTCGACACCGCTGATCAGATACCAGTGGTCGGCCGCCACCGCCCCCGGCAACTCCGGATCGCCATGATGATCCCCGGAGACCAACCACGATGTGGTACGCGAACCCGGGTGCGACGTGAGTGCCCCGTCCCACCCCTCGTCGCAGTACACGGTGATGGTCAGGTTCGACCGCGGCGGCAGCGTCAGATCGACCGGGTCGGAGACGATCTGCGCGCCCGCCGGGACACTGCCGCCCGCCCTGCCGCCGAACGTCAGCCGCCGCCCCGAACCCGGCACGATCCCGGCCGCCCCGGCCCGCCCACCCTCCGGCCGGGCCACCGCGGCCGCGGTGATCGGCAGCGCGGTGGTGCCGAACGCGTTCGAGAACCGCACCCGCAGCCGCCGACCACCGAGCGACACCCGGACGGTCTGACGCAGGGTGACCCCGGCCAGCGTGGCGAACGGCTCGGGAGGCAGATTGTGCCGCTCGGTGAGCTGCGGAGCGGCAGTCCAGGTGTGAATCCAGCGGGGTCGTGACGGCGGTCCGGAATCGATCAGCAGCAGGGGCGAGGCGGCCCCCAAGAGGGTACGACGCCGCATGCCCCGGAACGTATAGCCACATATCGATCTAGTCAACATGCGTTTGGGAGCGCTCCAAGTTAAGCTCGTACGCGGATCACGAACGGAGGACGCCCCCATGCTGATGGCCCTGCTCCTGGACGCCGCGAACATCGTCGGCGGCCTGCTGTTGGCCCTCCCCCTGCTCGGCCGGTTCCCGGCGGTCGCCCGCGTCATCGCGAAGATCGCCCGCTGGCAGTGGCTGGTCGGGATCATCGCCCTGGTGGCCGGCGGCTACTACCTGATCGTCCACCTGATCTCCGGCCCCCACCTGTTCCACTTCGAGGTGGTCGGCATCGCGGTCGGTGTGATCCTGGCCTGGGACCGCCTGACCGGCAAGAAGCCCCTGGTCACCGCGGCCAACGCAGCCCCGGCCCCCACCGCAGCCCCGGCCCCCGGCGGCGGCACGGCCCCCGGTGGCGGCACGGCGCCCGGTGGCGGCACGGCGCCCGGTGGCGGCACGGCGCCCGGTGGCGGCACGGCGCCCGGAGCCCCAGCGGTCACCTCCACGCCAGGCTCCCCCGCCGACCTGTCCGGCCCGGCTCTGCTGATCGCGGTCTTCGGCATCATCGCGATCATCGTCGGCCTACAGGGCTTGTTCACCCCGAACTGACCCACCGTCCGGCACCACACCCGCGATCTTGACAGATTCCCCCACCGCTTCGAGCCTTCCTCTCAGTTCCGTGCCGCATCCCGGTCAATCCATCGCCAAAGCGACCGCCCGACCGAGATCTTGGCGAATCAACCACCGATTCCGGTGGAGAAACGACCAAGATTGACTCAGGCGGGAATTCGCGTGGGGAATTTACAGCGAGCGGCCGGGCCATGAGGAGAAGGCCTTTTGAGCCTTCTTATCGGTCGGCGACCGGACCGCGGTCAACTCCCGCGCGAGTGTGCTTCCTCGGCAGATCTTGGTGAATTTACCACCGAGAAGAGTATTTGTTCTCGGCTGCCTGATCACTCGCGGTCAATCCCTCGCGCGGGCGACTCGCTCAGTAGAAATCTTGGCGTATTTACCACCGTTTCGGGTGGAAAATCCGCCAAGATCGGCCAGAGTGGGGCCGGAAGGCGGACACTCGCGCGAGGAATTGACCGCGAGCGGGCCAGCATCCGAGAAGAAGATCCTTATCCGGTGGAATATCCGCCAAAATCGGCCAGGCGAAGCCGGAAGGCGAAGCCGGAAGACGGACACTCGCGCGGGGAATTGACCGCGGACGGGACAGCAGCCCAGCGGAAGACTCTTCTCGGTGGGAAATCCACCAGATCGGCGCTGGGTGAGTTGCCGGTGCGAGGGAATTACCGCAAGCGGTCAGGCGGCCGAGAAAAAGGCCGAAAACTGTGGTGGATCCGCCAAGATTTCGGACGGCTGGTCGTCTTGGCGATGGATTGATCGGAACGCGGCACGGAACCGCGCAGAATTCTCAAAGCGGTGGTGAATCGGCCAAGATTTCTGGTGATGGGGTCGCCTGTCTTGGGATCGGCCTAAGAGCATTCCGGAACCCTGCGGCAGAATCACAATGGTGGCGCACCGACCACGGTCGCGCCAAACAAAGGACTAAAGGTGGCGCATCGGCCACGGGCGCGCCAGGCAAAGGGACGAAGGGGGCGCACCGGCCACGGGCGCGTCAAGCAAAGGGACGAAGGTGGTGCATCGGCCACGGGCGCGCCAGGCAACGGGACGAAGGGGGTGGATCGACCGCTATCGGGCCTGACAAGCCGCTTGGGAGAACGTTCTTTCTGCCGGAAAGAACGTTCGGTGTCTGATGTTCAGCTGCTGCTGTCTTGAGTGATTGGAACGCGCTCGTTCCGAGATCCGTGAGCGGTTCGAGACGGTGGCCGAACAGCCGACATCAGAGCTGAGCCGAGACCGCCAGGCCATTACGACATCGATGACCGTGGACGGTAGGTGAGGTGGGGGCGGGGCTCCGGGCGTACACAATCGGGGGTTTCATGGGGTGGGGAAAGGGTGCCGGAGGCGGCTGTATGTGTCTCGGTAGGCGCGTGGGCCCCAGACCGACAATGCGGTGTCCCGGAGCCAGGACGGCAGTGACGCGACGCGGGTGAAACGGTCGGTGGCGGCGCGGACGTGGGCTATCCGGTCGCGGCGCAGATCCGTGTATGCCGCGCCCGCCCCGTCCCACGGAACCGTGGCCAGAAGGTCGGCCAGGACCAGTCCGTCCTCTACCGCCATCGCCGTGCCCTGCGCCCACACCGGGACGGTCGCGTGGGCCGTCTCGCCGATCAGGGCGCAGCGGCCCGCCGACCAGGTGGCGGTTCGCGTCTCGACCACCGGCGCATGATGACAATCGGTCATCGTGTCCAGGGCTTGGCGGGCGGTGGCCGGGTAGGACGCGAACGTCTGCTGCGGGTTGTCGTCACGGAGCGAGAGCGAGAGCGAGAGCGAGAGCGAGAGCGAGGTCGCGTAGCCGTACACATCGGTGTCGTCGACCGGGGTGAGCACCACGGCGCTGCCGGGTCCGGACCAGCTGGTCCAGCAGTCGACGCCCGGGTTCGGGGCGAGGAAACGCCAGCCGTGACCAGCCGCCACCGGGGCCGGGGCCGCGGGGTCGACGGCGGTCCGGACCAGGGAGTCCACCCCGTCGGCTGCGGCCACGAACCCGAACTGCCGCCTGGTCCCATCACCTAGGGTGACTTCGCCGCTCGTGTCCACCCCGGTCACCTCCAGCGGGTGCGCCGGGCCGTCGGCGAGTAGAGCGAGCAGATCCGGTCGTCGTACGCAGCGTGGTCGTGCCTCCGGCCCCCAGAAGGCGTCCTCGTCGACGGTGAACAGGAGCCGGCCGCGGCGGTTGCGGTATTCCCGGCGGATTGTCGGGCGGCCGAGTTTCTGCAGTTCCTCGGCCAGTCCAAGAGCGGCGAACGCGGCGATGGCGTTGCCCGGCAGGTTCACCGCGGGACTCGCGGCGGCACCGAGCCCGGCACTGGGCGTGGCACCGAGCCCGGCACTGGGCGTAGCACCGGGCACGGCACTGGGCGTAGCACCCAGCACGTCACTGGGCGTAGCACCGAGCGTGACATCGGGACCGTCCCCGAGCGTGGCGGCATCGAGCACAGCGGCACCGCCACGCTGGGCGACGGTCACCGGAACGTCCTGTCGGCGCAACGCCCGGGCCAGCGCCAGACCGGCGATGCCGTCACCCACCACGAGTACGTCGTCCATGACGGTCCAGCCTGCCACTCATCGACCACTGTTGGTGGATCAGTGCCGAGAACCGGACATCAGATCATCAGGTCCACCCATACGAGTCGATGGTCGGAGGTCGGGTAGCCGCCGACCGCGGACCACGCCGGGTCGTAGACGCCGGTGAGCCGCGACAGTGGATCGGAGCGGACCGGCCAGAACACGCCCGAGTCCCGGACCCGCAGGTCGGCGCGCGGCAGTACGTAGTCGGCGCGCAGGTTGCCGGGGCTGGTGTCGGCGAAGTCGGCGGTGTCGTACGCCGGGTTGCCGGTGTGGGTGAGGTTCGCCCCGCCCTGCAGCGCCGCCGCTTCGGTGCCGCCCGCACTGTCCGGGGTGGCCCGGGTGCTGATCAGCGGATGGTTCACCAGCCGGCGGATCGCGGTGGCGTAGGAGTCGCCGTCGTACGGGTCGGCGTTCTGGTCGCCGGCGATCACGAACGCCGCCCCCGGCTTGAGGCCACCGCGGCGGCCCAGGTCGTCGTAGACGTACCGGGAGGCGCCGGGTTTGACGTAGTCGGCCCAGAATCTGATCTCGTCGTGGTTGCGCCGCCCGTTGCGGTCCTCCGGACCGTCGAAGGTGGGCGGTGTCGGATGTGAGGCGAGCAGGTGCACGGTCCGCTTGCCGATTCTGATCGGTACGTCCCAGTGGCTCTTGGACGACAGCCGTAGCACCGCGCGTTCGTCGGCCGAGTAGAACTCGGTGGGCATCAGGTTGCCCGGCATGTCCTTCCATTTGAACCGCTGGAAGGTGCGCACGGATGTCCGGTCGATCGGGAATTTCGAGTAGACGACCATGCCGTACTGGCCGGGGAAGGCGCCGAACCCGAACGCGTCGTCGCTGTCGGTCACGCTGCCGTTGTTGTTGAGATCAAAACCGGACGGGATGCCGGTGTTGGACGGGGCCACATAGCGGTACCGGTAGTGCTGGGCGGGCGCCCCGTTCTGCGACACCGCCAGGAAGTCGTCGGCGAACAGCCGGGCCGCCTCCGGATCGAAGTCGAACTCGTTGACCAGCAGCACGTCCGGAGCGGCCCGCTGGATCACCTCGGCCACGTTGCGCACCTGACGCCGGTAGACGTCGTCGGCGCCCGGGTCGGCCAGGTGCTCGCGGAGCAGCCCCTCACTCGCCCGGTTGAGGGACAGGTTGTATGTCGCGAACCGGATCTCCGCGGTGGGCCGGCCGCCGGCGAGCGCCGGGGTGGCGCTGCCGACCAGTGCCGCACCGAGAAGAGCGGTGAAGAGAAGACGCCTCATTCCTCCAGTGCCTACCGGACCGTCCGAGGTGGAGGCAATGGCGTTCACCGATCGGTCACACGCTGTTCGCGACCATCGTCGCGACAAAATGCTCGACCAGCGGGTCGGCGTCCTCGTGCACCAGAATCGACAGCACCACCCCCGGCGGCACCCGCAACCGCCGGACCGCCACGTCAGCACGCGCCCGGACCGTCAGCGACGGCACGATCGCCACCCCCAGGCCACCGGAGACCATGGCCAGCTGGGTGGCGATCGAATTGGCCTGGTGCCGGGCGTCCGGACTGAACCCGGCCCGCCGGCACGCGGTCACCACCTCGTCGTGATAGCCGGCCGCGACCTCCCGCGGAATCCACACCCACGGATCGGCGGCCAGTCCGGCCAGATCCAGATCGTCATTTCCGGTGGCGTGCGGATGATCCAGCGGCAGCGCCGCCACAAACGTGTCCCGATGCAGCGGCACCGCGCGCACTCCGGCCCCGCCCGCCGTCCGGCGAACCAGAGCCAGATCAACTTCCCGATTGCGTACGGCTTCAGCCCCCGATTCGGTATCGACCTCCACCATTCGCAGCCGTACCTCCGGCCGGGTCTTCCGATAATGCCGCAACATTGGCGCCAGTAGATCGGTGAACGCCGAAGCCACCGCACCGACCACCAGCTCACCCCGCAGCCCGTCGCGCGCGTGCCCGACCGCGGCCCGGGTCCGTTCGGACTCACGCACCAGCTGCCGGCAGTGTTTGAGCAGCACCTCGCCGGCCTTGGTCAGGGCCACCTGGCGGCTGGTCCGGTGCAGCAGCCGCACGTCCAGTTCCCGCTCCAGCGCGAGGATCGCCTGCGACAGCGGCGGCTGGGACATGTGCAGACGGTGCGCCGCCCGGCCGAAGTGCAGCTCCTCGGCGACGGCGATGAAATAGCGGGCCTGCCGAACCTCCATGATCCATATGCTAGGCGTCTCGATACGGGACGAGATCGGACCTTCCCTGTATCGATGACCGGGGCGTCCACTGGGTGATGTGCCCGTACACCTCACCGCTTTCGTCACCACCATCGCGCTGCTGGCCGTACTGCCCGGCCAACAACGCCGTCATCACCCGGCAGACCCTGGCCGGTGGCCGCCGGTCCGGGCTGCTGGCTGTGGCCGGATCGTCGGCCGGCATCCTGCTGTGGGCGGTGGCCGCCGCGCTCGGCCTGTCCGCGTTGCTACTGGCGAACCCCGGCACATACCTGATCATCAGGCTGGCCGGCGCCGCCGTGCTCTGCCTGCTGGGCATCCAGTCACTGTGCGCCACTCGCCGCCCGGACCGCACCCCCGCCGCCCGCCACAACTTCACCGCCGGTATCGCCGCCAGCCTCGGCAACCCGAAAGCCGGTGTCGTAGCCCTTTCACTCATCCCCCAGTTCGTCACCCCCCACGGCCCGGTGCTGGCCTCCTCGATCATGCTCGGCGCGATCTGGGCGACGATCTCCGGAACATGGTTCTCCCTGTACGTCCACCTCATCGACCACGGTCGAAACCGCCTGACACGCCCCGCCGTCCAGAAGCTGCTCCACACCGCCACCGGCCTCACCATGATCGCGCTGGGGGTAGCGGTGGCGGTCGGCGCATAGCCTGCGCTCGAATGTGGACGTACCGTTAGGAAATGGCGCTCTGGTCGACCCGCAGTCTGCGCTCCCTGATGGCTGCGACCGGCCCCCGGGAACGGGCCGAAGCAGTCGCCGACCTGCACGCCGCCCTGGCCGGCCGGGACCCGGCGATAGCCTGCGACATCGCCCCCGCCGACGTGCAGATCACCCGGATGGCCGCCTTCCTGCTCGACGACCTGAGCGAGCCGCACCTGCTCCAGTTGCGCGCGGTGGACCGCCCCGACGCCACCCGCCTGGCCACCACTGACGCCGGCCGCAATCTGCGCACCCTCCAGTTACGGTTGGCCGAACGCATGCGCCTCCAGGCGGTGGCGGTCCTGTGCTCCGAGCCCCCGGACACCCCGGAGCAGACGCACGTCCGCTATCTGGCGACGGCCACCGGAATGCTCGCCTTCGGCGACTACTACGAGCTGGTGGCCCGGATCGTGACGTTCCCGTTCGACGGCCCCACGGATCCCCGCCACCAGCGGGGCGCCCGCGAGATGAGCATGGCGGTCCAGGCCACCGCAGCCACCCGAACCCTGTTCGAGGTAGATCTGGCCGCCCCCACTTTCGACGTCGCCTACCAGACCATGTGGATCAACCTGATGTCCGAGGCCCGCGAGTCCACCCTGCTCCCGACGCTCACCCAGTGGCGCCGCTGGTCCCCCTGACCACACGGCCACCGAACCCCTCAGCGGCGGGCGGCTTCCGGGAAAGCTGATCTACCTGGATGGATGGGGCGATCCGCCCGACCATCGACGGGCGACTAAGACACAGTGGAACCGGATCCGGGCTGACAAGTTCTTGACGGGACGGCTGTGAGCGCTAACACTCTGGCAACACCCCCGTTACGCGCCGCCGGTCGGGGACGGCTGCGCGTCGTCCTCGGCTGGGAGAAACATGCAGATGAGCAGGCGTCTCGGGCGCCGCGTCACCTTTACCGCATTGACGATGATCGCCGGTGTCCTGGCCGTTCCCGCGCCGGCCGCTGCCGCTGAGGACGGGCTCGTTCTCTGGTACAAGCTGGACGGGAACGCTGTGGACTCGTCCGGGAACGGGCGGGACGGCAGCGTGCTCGGCACCCCGGACTGGGGGGACGGGCTCGGGCTGAACGGTTCCGACACGTACGTCAAGGCGCCTGATGATCTTTTGAAGGGTCTGGATTCGGTCAGCGTCTCGTTCGACGTGCGGATCGATGCGGCGCAGGCCACGCCCTATTTCCTGTACGGGTTCGGGAACACCGACGCGGCCACCGGATATGGGAACGGCTATCTGTTCGCCACCGGGAACGGGTATCGGAACGCGATCTCGCTCGGTAACTGGTCGGGCGAGCAGAACACCCGGCCGGCCGACGGGCACAACCTGGCTCGCGGCACCTGGAAGACGGTCACCTACACGCAGACCGGCACTACGGGAACGTTGTACGAGGACGGTGTCGCGGTGGCCACCAACACCGCGATCAGTGTCCTGCCGAGTGCGATCGGCGGCGGTGCTACGACCGCGAACTACTTCGGCAGGAGTACGTACAACGGGGATCGGCTGTTGAAGGGCCGGCTGCGGGATGTCCGGGTGTACGACCGGGCGCTGGCCGCGAACGAGGTGGTCACGCTGGCGGCGCGGGCGAACACCGAGGCGGTCGCGGCCGACGTGGCGGCGCTCGATCTGGGCGACGTCAGCGGTCTCACGACTGATCTGAAACTGCCGGCGAGTGGCCCGTACGGCTCAATCGTCACCTGGCGCAGCGACGACGGTGACGTGATCAGCGACGCCGGGAGGATCTTCCGTCCGGCGGCCGGTGAGCCGGACGCGCACGCCACCTTGACCGCGACGCTGAACCGCGGCGACCGGCGGGACACCAAGACCTTCGAGGTCACGGTCAAGGCGGCCCTGGACGACGCGGCCAACGCGGAGGCCGCGGTCAAAGCCCTCAAGATCCACAACCTTGATGACGTACGCGGGAACCTCACGCTGCCGGCTGACGCGACGTGGACGTCCAGTGATCCGGCGACGATCACCACCACCGGCGAGGTCCACCGGCCGCCGCACGACACAGCGTCGAAAACGGTCACGCTGACCGCCACCGTCACCTACGGCACGGCCCGCGCGAGCCGGGACTTCACCGCCACCGTGCGCCCGCTGCCGAAGCCGGAGCCCTACCGGGGTTACCTGTTCAGCTACTTCACCGGTGAGGGCACCGCGAACGGCGAGCAGGTCTACAACGCCCTGTCGAACGGTGACGATCCGCTGAACTGGCGCGAGATCAACAACGGCAATCCGGTGCTGACCTCGACGAAGGGCACCGAGGGCCTGCGTGACCCGTTCATCATCCGCTCGCCGGAGGGCGACAAGTTCTACCAGATCGCCACCGATCTCAAGATCCACGGGAACGGTGACTGGGACGCCTCGCAGCGCACCGGCAGCAAGTCGATCATGGTGTGGGAGTCCACCGACCTGGTGAACTGGACCGATCAGCGGCTGGTCAAGGTCTCCCCGGACACCGCCGGCAACACCTGGGCGCCGGAGGCGTTCTGGTCCCGCGAGTTGGGCGCCTACGTGGTCTTCTGGGCGTCGAAGCTGTATGCCGAGACCGATCCGAACCACACCGGCAGCACCTACAACAAGATGATGTACGCGACCACCCGCGACTTCCACACGTTCAGTGAGCCGAAGGTGTGGAAGGACCCCGGCTACTCGGTGATCGACTCGACGGTGATCGAGCACGACGGCGTCTACCACCGGATCACCAAGGACGAGCGGAACAACTCGTCGAACTCGCCGTGCAGCAAGTTCCTGATCCAGGAGAGGTCCACCGACCTGCTGAGCACCAACTGGGACTTCGAGGCCGAGTGCATCGGCTCGGGGGCACTCAGCCAGGGTGAGGGCCCGCTCGTCTTCAAGTCGAACACCGAAGACAAGTGGTACCTGTTCATCGACGAGTACGGCGGCCGCGGCTACGTCCCGTTCTCCACCACCGACCTGAGTTCGGGGGTGTGGACGCCGGAGCCTAACTACAGCATGCCGCGGCGCCCGCGGCACGGCACGGTACTCCCGGTGACGCAGGCGGAGTACGACCGGATCTCGGCGAAGTACGAGGAACCGCCGACCCCGGCCGTGGGGCTACGACTGCGGTATCAGTTCGACGAGACCAGCGGCACCGTCGCGCGGGACACCTCGGGCAACAACTTCAACGGCGCCTACGTGAACACACCCGCCTGGGGCACCGGTGTCCAGGACGGCTCGTTCAAGCTGTCCGGCTCGAACTACGTGACCATCCCGAACGGCGTGCTCAAGGGCGCGCAGGCGGTGACCGTCTCGGTGTGGGCCAAGTGGACCGCGTCCACCACGGTCAACCAGTGGATCTACAGCCTCGGGCCGGACAGCAGCAAATACCTGTTCACCAGCCCGCGCAACGGCGGCAACATGCTCTTCTCGGCGATCACCTCCGGATCGTGGCAGGCCGAGTCGAAGCTGGCGCACAACGCCGCCCTGCCGGGTGGGAGCTGGCAGCACATCGCGGTCACGATCGACGGGTCGAACGCGGCGATGTACCTCAACGGGACCCGGATCGCGTCGGCGAGCGGGGTCACCGTCAAACCCTCCGAGCTGTACGACGCCACCAAGTCGTACAGCGGGTACGTAGGCCGGTCGTTGTATGCGGCCGACCCGAACTACACCGGCGAGGTGGACGACTTCCGGGTCTACGACACCGCGCTGTCCGCGGCGGAGATTCTGGAGCTGTCCGGGCGTACCACCTCAATCGGCGGGGTTGATCTTTCGGCGTTGAAGGTCGCGGCGATCGTCGACGACGCGGCGGGCACGGTGAAGCTGCCCGTCAAACCAGGGTCCGACGTGACAGCGCTGGCCCCGGTGTTCACCCTGGCCCGGGGTACGACGATCAGCCCCGCCTCCGGTAGCACGCAGGACTTCAGCAAGCCGGTGCGGTATGAGATCACCGGCGCGGACGGGGCGAAACGAACCTGGACCGTCAGTGCCGTGATCATGAAGAGTCCGATCCTTCCCGGACTCAACGCCGACCCGAACATCTCGGTCTTCGGCGACACGTTCTGGATCCACGCCACCACCGACGGGTTCGACGGCTGGTCCGGCACCCAGTTCCGCGCCTGGTCGTCGAAGGACCTCGTCACCTGGACCGACCACGGGGTGATCCTCGACCTCGGCCCGGACGTGACCTGGGCCGACAACAGCGCCTGGGCGCCGACCATCGCCGCCCGGAACGGGAAGTACTACTTCTACTTCTCCGGCGGTCTGGCCAGCGGAAACACGGCCAAGCACCTGGGCGTGGCGGTGGCCGACTCACCGGCCGGGCCGTTCACCGACCTGGGACGGCCACTGGTCCCGGCCGGCACCTACAGCGGTCAGATGATCGACCCGGCGGTGTTCACCGACGACGACGGGAAGTCCTATCTCTACTGGGGCAACGGCAGTTCGTACCAGGTGCCACTGAACGACGACATGATCAGTTTCGACCCGGCGCTGGTGAAGACGTACAAGCCCACGAACTACAACGAGGGCAGCTTCGTCATCAAGCGGGACGGCCGCTACTACTTCATGTGGTCGGAGAACGACACCCGCAGCGCCGACTACCGGGTGGCGTACGCGACCGGCACGTCACCCCTGGGTCCGTGGAGCGACCGGGTCGGCGTCATCCTGCAGAAGGACACCACGCAGGGCATCCTCGGCCCCGGGCATCATTCGGTGGTCCGGGTCCCGGGCACCGACGAGTGGTACACCGCGTACCACCGGTTCGCGATCCCCGGCGGTGACGGCACGCACCGGGAGACCACCATCGACCGGCTGGAGTTCACCGCGGACGGGGCGATCAAGCCGGTCGTGCCGACGCTGGAGAGCATCGACCCGGTGACGATCGTGTCGGCCGGCCCGGACGCCACCGGCACCGAGGGCAGCCCGGTCAGCCTGAACGGCACCGTCTCCAACACCGCCAACCGGGCCACCTGGACGGTCAGCGGCACCGGTTGTGTGATCGCCGACCCGCACGCCGCGAAGACCACGCTGACCTGCGCCGACGACGGGACCCACACGGTCACGCTGACGGCCGGGCGCAGCTCGGACACCGCGACGGTCACCGTCGTCAACGCGGCGCCGGTGGTCACCGTGCCGGGCGGCCGGCCCGCCCCGGACGCGCCGATCGCGACCCGGGCCGCGGTGACCCACCGGATCCCGGTCGGCGACCCCGGCGCCGACGTGCTCACCTGCACGGTGAACTGGGGTGACGGCACCACCGCGAACGGGACCGTGGGCGGGGGCGTGTGCACCGCGCGGCACACCTTCACCAAGCCGGGCGTATACCGGCCGGCGATCACCGTCCGCGACGACGACGGGGCTACGACCACCGGCGTACTGCCGTTCGTCACCGTCCACCAGCCGAAGGCCGGGTACGTCGCGGGTAGTGGCTGGGTGGGGCAGACCGACTTCGCGTTCGTCGCGAGAGGGAGCGCGTGGATCCGCCTCCCGGACGGCCGGGTGCTCCGGTCCACCAGCGTGACCCCGCCGCTGATCATCGGCCCGGCCGCGTCGTTCCTGGGCGCCGGCACGATCGACGGGACGTCGGGTTACCGGTTCTCGGTCAGCATGCTGAACGCCCGCAAGGACAGCGTGCTCATCAAGATCTGGCACGAGCGGACCGGCAAGGTCATCCACCAGGTGCACGGCACCCTGGACGGGGGCGGCATCGTCACGTGACGTCAGCGAGCGGGCCGAGGGACGTCCCTCGGCCCGCTCGGCATCACACTCAGACGACCCACCAGCCGGGAGTGATGCAGCGCTGCCAGCCGGAGCTGCTGGAGTAGTTGTAGTACAGGTCGGCGCAGACGTGGCCCCGCCACCAATTCGCCGCGGTGTCGCTCTCGTAGTGGAAGAACAGGTACGACTCGCCGGGTCTGTCGATGGACGAGTCGCAGCTCTTGGTGTTCTTCGCCGTGCTCCACGGCGTGCCGTTGTCGACCTTCAGGTCCAGGTAGACGGTCACCTTGCAGTTCGTGGCGCTGGTATTCACACCCGGCTGAATGATGACCTTGGTGTAGGTGGCGAAGTGGTTGCCCGTCCAGTTCATGACGACGCACAACTCGATCCAGTTCAGCGCCGGGCTGATCGTTCCGGCCACCACCTGGCAGTCGTTCTGTTGGGCGGCCCGCGCGGGCGCCGCGCCGGTGGTCACGACGATCAGCATGACGGCGATGACGGTGGCCAGGCGCAGGAGTGCGGCCCGGCCCTTCTGCACGATCACGGTGCGGCTCAACTGGTGCCCTTCGGTATGACGGCGACTTGGCCAGGACAGTAGGAAAGAAAGTTAACAACGTCAATGCACGGCCGATCCACATTGACTTCTAAATCGCTAAATGTTTACGTAAACATCCGTCCTCACAGCAAGGACCCGCGATGAAGATTCGAGCTCTGCTCGTGACGGCCGCCCTCGCCGTCACGAGTCTTTCGGCGCCGCCGGCAGCCACCGCCGCAGCCGCAGCCGCCACCACGATCACCATCGACCCGACCTACCGTGGGCCGGCCTGGGAAGGGTGGGGCACCAGCCTCGCCTGGCTGGCCCACGCCACCGGCGGCTACCCCGACGAGATCCGCAACCGCCTCGCCGACCTGCTCTTCAGCGCCGACGGGCTGAACCTGAACATCGCCCGCTACAACATCGGCGGTGGCAACGCCCCGACCGTGCGCCAGTACCTGCGGCCGGGCGGCGACGTGCCGGGCTGGTGGCGGGCCCCGGCCGACTACACGCCCGCCGACAAGGACTGGTGGGATCCGGACGACCCGGCGCACTGGGACTGGGACGCCGACCCGAATCAGCGCTGGTGGGTGGACCGGATCAAGGGCCAGGTCGACCACTGGGAGACGTTCAGCAACTCGCCGCCGTGGTTCCAGACCGTCAGCGGGTACGTCAGCGGCGGCTTCGATCCCACCACCGACCAGATCCGGACCGACCGGCTCGACGACTTCGCCACCTATCTGGTCCGGGTCACCGAATTCCTGGAGCGCGAGCACGGCATCACCGTCGACACCATCGAACCCCTCAACGAACCCAACACCGACTATTGGCGTACGACACTCGGCGCCGACGGTCAGCCCACCGGCGGCCGGCAGGAGGGCGCGCACGCCGGGCCGGCCCTGCAGGCCGCGATCATCGAGGCGCTGCGCCGGGCCGCACCGGAACGGGCGATCGCCGCACCCGACGAGACCAACCCGGGGACCCTGGTCACCAACTGGTACGGGTACACCCCGGCGGCCCGGGACGCGGTCGACCGGATCAACGTGCACACCTACGGCACCGGGCGCCGGACCAGCGTGCGGGACATCGCCAAGGCGGAGCGCAAGCCGCTGTGGATGAGCGAGGTCGAGGGCAGCTGGGGCAAGGACTTCACCAGCATGGACTCGGGTCTCGGGATGGCTCAGCGGATCATCGACGACCTGCGGGAGCTGGAGCCGTCGGCGTGGGTGCTGTGGCAGCCGGTCGAGGACGCCGAGAACATGATCGCCGAGGGCAACCTGCAGTGGGGGTCGATCCACGTCCCCTTTGATTGCGATGAAACAGACACGCTGCAGACCTGCCCGATCCAGACCAACACCAAATACGACACGATCCGGAACTTCACCCATTACGTGAAGCCTGGCGACCACCTGGTGAAGGTCAACAGCACCCGCAGCATCGCGGCGGTGACCGACTCCGGCGCCACAGTGGTGCACACGAACCCGGCCGCCACCGACGAATCCGTCACGCTTGACCTGTCCGGCTTCACAGTCGGTAGCCGCGCGCGCGTCACCCCGGTGGTCACCAGCGCCACCGGAAAACTGGTCCAGGGCTCCCCCGTCAAGGTCACCGGCAAGAAGGCCACCCTGACCGTTCCCGGACAGTCGGTCACGACCTTCCTGATCAGCGGAGTCACTGACAAGGGCGCCGCACACCTCAAGGCCGACCACACCTACCGCCTGGAGGGAGTGGCCAGCAAGCGCTCCCTGACCCCGTCCGGCACCGGCCTGGCGATCCGCACCAACAGCCCCACCGCCGCCGATCAACTGTGGACCGTCCAGCCGTCCGGCGACGCCTACCAGCTGATCAACGCGGGCAGCGGCCAGCGACTCGCGGTCCGCAACGGCACCGCCGTCACGGAGAGTGCGGGCATCGTCGACGACGGCGCGCGCTGGGCCGTCTCGACCACCGGCGACGGCACCTACACTCTGATCAACCTGGGTGCCCGCCGGCTGCTGGACGTGAACGGGGAGGCCACCGCCGACGGTTCACCGGTCGGCGTCTATCTGCCCACCTCGGCCGCCAACCAGCGATGGACGCTGAGGGACGAGACGGTGGGGCGTACACAATCGGCCATCGCCCACACCGAGCCGGGATCGGCGCCCGTCCTCCCGGCGACCGTGACCACCGTCCTGCCCAGCGGCGAGACCCGCGCCCTGCCGGTCACCTGGACCCTCCCGGCCGCGCCGGCGTGGCGCCGACCGGGCACCGTGCTGGTCCGCGGCACCGCCGTCACCGCCCTCGGCCGGACCGTCCCGGCCACCGCGAAAGTGACCGTCGACGTCTTCACCAGCACCCTCCCGGGCCGGGCCAGAACCTGGGCCGGCGGCACCCCCGAACTACCCGCAACGGTGATCGCCATCGGACGTCACGGCGGCCAGGCGACAGTTCCGGTGGCATGGCGGCCGGGAGTGTTCCCGGCGGTCGGCGTGGTCGGCGTGCCCGGCACCGCCACGGTGCTCCCCGGCCGGACCCTGCCGGCCACCGCCCGGGTGCAGGTCACCGAGCCGTCCGAGGGCCTCGCCACCGGGGTGACGGTGGCCGCGTCGTTCACCGAGGGTGGTTACTCGACGGCCGGGCTCACCAACGGTGACCTCACCGACAAGGCGTGGTCGAACTGGAAGGCGTCCGGCCGCAACCCGGTCGAGACGCTGACCGCGACCCTGCCCGAGGGGGTGGCGGCCGGGCGTGCGGTGCTGCACCTCTACCGGGACAACGCGTCGGGTGGCGGCCTGCCCGCGACGGTGCGGGCCGGCATCCCGGCGGCCGGCGGCTGCCAGGTCACCGGATCGCCGATAACGGTCACCGCGACCGTCGTCGACATCCCTCTGGCCGCGCCGGCGCCCACCTTCTGCCTCCAGCTCACGCCGACTCCGGACGGTTACCTGACCGCCTCTGAGCTGCAGGTCTACACCAAGGCGCCGGGAGTCGGCACGGACGCGTCGGCGGTGGACATCCGGGTCGACGGTAGGACGATCAAAGGCTTCGACCCGGCAGACCACACCTATCGTGTACGGGGTACCAAGGCGACCGTGGTGACGGCCACCCCCACCGACCCGTACGCCACGATCACGGTGACCAACTCCGGCCGCACTCGTCTGGTGACCGTGACCAGCGAGGACGGCGCTTCCACGAGCGTCTACCGGATCGAGCTGACACACCGCTGATCATGCTCCCGTGGCCGGCCCATCATCGTGGTCCGGCCACGGGGACAGCCCGTCGGGGCGGCACCCCCGTGGCGCCGCCCCGCGCGGTTCAAGCCCGCGGAGACGCCTCAGCCGACCATGCCTCCGGTCATTGCGCGGCCACGTCCGAGGGCACGCCTCAGCTCACGCACAGGCAGAACGGGTGACCGGCCGGGTCGAGGAAGACCCGGAAGGTGGTGCCCGGCTGGTGGTCGTGTTTGGTCGCGCCGAGGGCCAGCACCGCCGCCTCCGCGGTGTCCAGGTCGTCGACGGTCACGTCCAGGTGCATCTGCTGCGGCGCCTCCTGACTCGGCCACACCGGCGCCCGATAGTCCGCGACCTGCTGAAGCGAGAGCGACTGACCGTGGTCGGCGCGAACGTCGGCCCAGTCCTCGGACACCTCCACCTTCCAGTCGAGCAGTTCGCCGTAGAAGCGGGCCAGAACGGCCGGGTCGGGACAGTCCAGAACGATGCTGGGGTAGCGAGCGATAGCCATGCCGCCGACCCTAGAACCTGATCCGGACGATCCGCTTCCGGTTCATGTGTCACCACCCGATCCACCAGTCGATCGTCACCTGGCAGGCGATCGCGGCCGCGACCAGACAGAGCATGTCCAGCGCCCAGTTGACCACCGCCGAACCGAGGTGGCCGCCGTCGAGGTGGCCGCGTCGTGCCGGCGGTAGAGACGGAACGCTTACGCCGCGGAGATCTCCGATCCGCCCGGCAGCGTCATGCTCATCGCCGAGCGGCTCAGGGTCATCGCTCACCCGGCCGGGTGGCACGGGCACCCCGAACCCGGCGAGCAGCCGCCGCTGCTGACCGGCGAACGCCAGCTGGGAGCCGAGCGCGGCGGCCAGGGCGAGGGCTGCCCAGCCGGGGTCCGCGGCACCGAGCACGGCGATGGCCTCGGCGGCGTCGGGCAGCCGCCCACGCAGCGCGATCACCGCGCCGAGGCAGGCCAGCACGACGAGGCCGGTGCCCATCCACCGGCGCCGGTCCACCGCCCGGCGACTCCGCTCCACGGTTGTCGTCACGATCGACAGTCTTCTCTCCGGAAGCCGCCGCGTCGTCATCCCGCTGGGGTCATTCCAGGTACCACGAACGCGGTACACACCGAGGTCCCCGTTCGTGTGCCGATTTCCGGCTCGATTCGAGCCGGAAATCGGCACACGGTCTGACCCCGGCCACGGAAGCTCTCTAGGTCGAGCCCATGTCGCATCGAAGGCCGACTCTCAGTGACGTGGCCGCCGCGGCCGGTGTGTCCAAAGCGGCCGTCTCCCGCACCGTCAACGACGCTCCCAGGATGTCCCCGCAGACCCGGGACCACGTGCGGCGGGTGATCGAGCGGCTGGGCTGGCGGCCGGATCCGGTGGCCCGGGCGCTGGTCAAGCGGCAGATCAGCCCGCACTGGCGCTGCGTGTTCCCGACGACGTCGCGGGTGCGGCGGAGTCCGGCGTCCACCGACGGTTGAGTTTCACCGGAAATGCCGTGTCGCACGGAGAAGAACCGATTTAACGGAATTGGCGGTCAGTACCGCATGAACCATTTCCGAGCTGCCCGGATTTACCCCTGGCTATCGACAGACACCTTTACTACGGTGGGCGGAGTTCCGAATAGGACAGGGGGATCTCATAGATGAGTCACGACGACACGGTGTCCATCGGGCGGCGTTCGCTCCGGGTGCTCGGTGCGGCCGTCCTGACCGCCGCGCTGACCGTCGCACCGGCCTCGGCGGCCTCAGCCGGTGGTCACGGACACGGACACGGCGGCGGGGGTAAGGGCGACCCATGCGCGAAACGGGCCAACGACACGTACGCCGAAGTGCTCGAATGTGTGACCCTCAAAGGTGTCATGGGTCATCTGAAGGCGTTCCAGAAGATCGCCGACCGGAGCACCGACCCGAATTACCCGGGCACCCGGGCGGCCGGCACGAAGGGCTATGCGGACAGCGTCAAGTATGTGTCCGGGTTGCTGCGCAAGGCCGGCTACAAGGTCACGCTGGACCCGTTCGAGTTCCAGTTCTTCTTCCCGGTCCTGTTGCAGCAGCTGACGCCGACGGCAGCGACGTACGGTTCCGGCTCGTTCACCAACGCCCCGCCCGGTGACGTGACCGGCCCGGTCATCCCGGTCGACGTCAACCTGACCGGCGACCGTGCCACCACCAGCGGCTGCACCGCCGACGACTTCTCGTCGCTGGACTTCAGCGGCCCGAACGACATCGCCCTGATCCAGCGTGGCGGCACCCTGCCGGACGGTTCGGCCTGCGGTTTCGTGGTCAAGGCGCGCAACGCGCAGGCGGCCGGCGCCGAAGCCGTGATCATCTTCAACCAGGGCAACGACCCGTCCCGGGAGACGCTGATCGTCGGCACCCTCGGCGACGACCCGGGGGTGACGATCCCGGTGGTGGGTGCCAGCTTCGCCGACGGCGCCGCCCTGGCCGCGGCCGGTTCCACCGCACACGTGCGGGTGCAGCCGCCGGAGACCCGGACCGACGTCAACGTGATCGCCGAGCTGCCGGGGCGAAACCGGAACAACATCGTGATGGCCGGCTCGCACCTGGACAGCGTCACCGAGGGGCCGGGCATCAACGACAACGGCTCCGGTTCGGCCGCGATCCTGGAGACCGCCCTGGTCCTGGCCAGGAGCAAGCCGCAGAACACGCTGCGGTTCGCCTGGTGGGGCGCCGAGGAGGAGGGCCTGCTCGGCTCGGCGGCGTACGTCGCGGAACTGCCCCAGGCGGAGAAGGACAAGATCGCGCTGTACCTGAACTACGACATGGTCGGTTCGCCGAACTACATCTTCCAGGTGTACGACGCGGACGAGTCGTCGTTCCCGGCCCCGGTCGTGGTGCCGCCCGGCTCGACCGCGATCGAGGACCTGTTCGAGTCCTACTACACCTGGAAGAAGCAGCCGTACGACGACGCCGAGTTCTCCGGCCGCTCCGACTACCAGGCGTTCATCGAGGCGGGCATCCCGTCCGGGGGCCTCTTCACCGGCGCCGAGGTGGTCAAGACCGAGGAACAGGCGGCTATCTGGGGTGGCACGGCCGGCGCGTCGTTCGACCCGAACTACCACCAGCCGGGTGACACCATCACCAACCTGAACCTGAAAGCGCTGGAGATCAACAGCGATCTGATCGCCTTCGCCCAGCTCACCTACGCCTTCTCCACCGAGTCGGTGAACGGCGTGAAGGGTAGGCCGGTCCCCGGAAAGCCGATCCGGCTGCCGGCCCCGGCCGGACCGCGCGGCACGTTCGTGACCGACGGTGGGCACGCCCCGCACGACCACGATCCGTCGGCATAACCCATGCGAAAAGATCCCGCCCCGGTGTACGTACACCGGGGCGGGATCTTTGCCGGGGTTAAATGTCGCGACCGCCCGGCTCGGGGGCCGCGGTCAGGTCCATCAGCTGCTGGGTGACGTGGTTCGTCAGCGCTTCCTGGTAGCTGGTCGCCAGCTGGCCCAGCCGGTCGATCTCGTCCAGCGCCGCGGACCGCTTCTCCACCAGGCTGTCCATCGCCTCGGTGTGGTTGCGGCGGGCGTCCGCCTCGATCGTGGCCGCCTTGATCTGCGCCTCGCTGGTCAGCTGGTCCGACTTGTCGCGGGCGTTGGAGATCAGCGACTCGGACTCACGCTGCGCGTCACGCATGTGCTCGTCGGCGGTGCGCTGGGCCATCATCAGCACCCGCGAGTTGCGGTCGTCGTCACCGGCGGTCAGCGCCGGCATCGCACCGGACGGCGCCTGCGAGCGGGCCCGCTGCAGCTGCTCCTGGACGCTGCGGGCGTTCTGCTCGGCCCGGGCGCGGGCCTCCTGCAGTCGCTCCAGCTGCGCGGCCAGGTCGGCGAACTCGTTGTTGAGCACCATGGTCGCCGCCGGGTTGCCGCCGCCCCCGCCACCACCGCGCTGCAGCGTGTCCTTCAGGGCGCCGTTCTCCTCCAGAAGGCGGGTGAGCTCGCCCTCCACCTCGTCCAGAAAGGCGTCGACCTCCTCCTCGTCGTATCCGCGCTTCCCGATCGGCGGCTTCTTGAAAGCCACGTTGTGGATGTCTGCTGGAGTGAGCGGCATCGTGCTCCTCGGTTTCCTTGGTTGAGCCGTGCGGCACAAAATCCTACGCAACGACTCAAAGCCCCTTGATCTTACGGGCCTCACTACCGCAAGAATCTCCGCGAGACTACCGGGGTACGGAGGACGGCGCACGTCCCCGGCGTCCGCATCACACCTATCCGTGGGTTCTTTCGTTCAGCCCACGGCGTGCGGTCACGGAGCGTAGATTCGAGGCGCCCGGGCCGATCGTGCCGAATCGACCCGGGCGGATCAGGCCGTGCCGGTCAGTGCCAGAAGACGGCGACCGCGGCGTTCACCACGGTCAGCGTGACGATCCCGATGAAGTGGCCCTTGTTGACCTCGTCACGCTTCCGCGGGATGAAGACCATGATGAAGATCAGCACGGCGAAGAGCAGCTTCACGCCGAGCTTGATCGGGTCGGGCTCGTTGTCGCCGCCGCCCCGCAGCGGAGCCGACAGGGCGATGCCGGAGACGAGCTGGATGATCGAACCCCACAGCACGGTCGGGGTGATCCGGATCTTTCCGGACAGGAGCGTGGTGACGGCGCCGCCCAGCAGCAGGGCGAAACCGACCAGGTGAATGAGAAGAAGAATCAGCCGCAGTGCTTCCACGTGCGCAAAGCTTGCCAGGCGATCACCTGTGAAGAGCCTGGGGGGTACGGCGTACCAGCAGCGGTTCGGCCACGAACGGCACCAGCGCGGCCAGCGTGCGCGGCCCACCCGCCGGCGCCTTGGCCCGGGGCGCCCGGGCCGTCCAGCAGCACCGCCCCGGCCGGCGAACCCGCCGCGATCCCGACGCTGAACACCACCGGATCACCCGGCGAGGCGATGCGGCAGGAACTTCCCGGATCGGCCGGTGACGGAGGTGGGCGAATCCCCGATATGACGGTCTGGTCCGCGCCTCAGCCCCCGTGTCGTGTAGGTGCCCACCACCGATCTGACGCCAGCCTTCGAGATCTCCACCAGGAGCCGGGGAGGCCTTGGACGGTGGCGTCGCTGGCGGCCGAGGGCGGGTTGTCGCGGGCCCCGTTCGCGCGCCGGTTCACCGGGCTGGCCGGGCAGCCGCCGCTCACCTATCCGACCTGGTGGCGGAGGACTGTGGCGGCCGGGCTGCTGCGCCGCGACGTGAGTGTCGGCGAGACCGCGGCCCGGGTGGGCTAACCGGTCGGAGTTCGCGTTCCCGGCCGCGTTCAAACGGCGCTTCGGAAGCCCACCGGGCCGGTACCGCCGGTCAAGGGCCCAGCCTCGGGCCGAGTGAGGTGAGGCCGCTTCCACCCGCCGACGGCGACGCCCGCGAGTTCCCCCGGGCGTCGGCCGGCCGTGATGTAGGAGACGGAACCATTGCTCCGGCGGCCGAATCGGATAGCGTTGTTACCGATTGGTATGGGGATCGGGAGACAACGGGATGACACGCTACGTAGCGATCGGCGACAGTTTCACCGAAGGCCTCGGTGACACCCTGCCGGACGGCACCGAGCGCGGCTGGGCCGACCTGGTCGCCGCCGGGCTCGCCGCGTCAGCCGCCGACACCGGCGAGACCGTGGAATACGCGAACCTCGCCATCCGCGGCCGCCTCCTCGCCCCGATCGTCAACGACCAGCTGGAGGCGGCCCTGGCGCTCGACCCCCAGCCCACGATGATCTCCTTCAACGGCGGCGGCAACGACATGCTGCGCCGCGGCGTCACCATCGCCCACCTGGTCGAGCTGACCGAGCAGGGCCTGCGCCGGATCACCGGCGCGGGCGTGCACGCGGTCGTCCTGAGCGGCGCCGACCCGTCCGACCACATCCCGTTCGGCGCCACCTTCCGCCGCCGCGGCGAGGAACTGACCGAGGCCGTCGCCGCGATCCTCCCCCGCTACGACAATGTGACTTTCGTCGACTGCTTCCGGGACCGCGAACTACGCCGCCGCGACTACTGGTCCAGCGACCGCCTCCACCTGAACGCCAACGGCCACCGCCGGGTCGCCAGCCTGGTCCTGGCCGGCCTCGGCCACGAAACAGCCGCCCACGTCCTGGACCCGTCGACACCCACCAGGTCAGGCGGTCTGCTGGCCGAGGCCCGCTACTACAGCGAACACGTCCTGCCCTGGCTGAACCGCCGTTTGCGGGGCCGCTCCTCCGGCGACAACCGAACCCCCAAATTCGCCACGTGGACCCCGATCGCGGTTTAGGTCGCGCTCCGTCAACAGCACGCCCCACAGAGGCCACACATGGTCCGCCGGCGCCCGTAACCTTCCCGATCGTGCCCGCCGGACCGCGCAGCGCTAACCAGGCGACCGCTCCTCACTCAACGCTAGAACGAACGTTCTTTCTCGGCAGGCGGCCCGCCCACCCAGCTACCTGCTCGCCCTGGTGTCGCCAGTTCCGCCAAGCCCGCCAACTCCAACACTAGAACGAACGTTCTTTCTCGGCAGGCGGCCAGCCCGCCCGCCC
The DNA here is from genome assembly GCF_050589265.1 of Actinoplanes sp. G11-F43. Taxonomy (NCBI): domain Bacteria; kingdom Bacillati; phylum Actinomycetota; class Actinomycetes; order Micromonosporales; family Micromonosporaceae; genus Actinoplanes; species Actinoplanes sp. G11-F43. The sequence goes on along the minus strand of NZ_JBNZCE010000029.1, from coordinate 154,604 downwards.
AGCTACCTGTCCGCCCTGGTGTCGTCAACTCCGCCAAGCCCGCGAACCCCAACACCAGAACGAACGTTCTTTCTCGGCAGGCGGCCCGCCCACCTAGCTACCTGCTCGCCCTGGTGTCGTCAAATTCCGCCAAGCCCGCGGACCCCAACGCTAGAACGAACGTTCTTTCTCGCAATGCGGCCCACACTCGGATCTCACCTCACTCAAGAACAAGAACGAGCGCCCTCTCCCATAAAGCGGCCCGCCTACGGCTGCAGCTCCGCGCCAGAACTAAAGGTCTCTCTCACAAGCTGCCTACCTCCGGCAAACGCCCCCACACCAGAACGAACGTTCTTTTCGGATGGGACCCGCCCGCGGGCCCTACCGCACTTCAGGCCAGAACGAACGTTCTTTCTCGGGCTCCAATCCCGTTCCAGCTCACCCACCGACGACTGAATAGGGTCATTTGCACCTGAATAGACCCGCTGCCGACCGTCTGCGCACTTATTGCCCATCGTCCTAGACGACCCGCCCGGCACAGATCCTGGTGAATTCAACACCGAGAAGAGCCCTCTCCCCGGTCACCAGATTGTTCGCGGTCAACCCGTCGCGCGGGCGACCCGTTCAGCCGAGATCTTGGAGGATTTGCCACCACACAGAGTCTTCCTCTGGGCTGCTGGCCCGTTGCGGTCAATTCCCCGCGCGGGTGTCCGACTTCCGGCCTCGGCCTGGCCGATCTTGGCGGATTTTCCACCGGATAAGGTGGTAAATCTACCAAGATCTCGGCTGGACGGTTTGCCCACACAAGGGGATGTCCGCGAGTGATCAGACAACCGAGAACAAGACTCAAAACGGTGGTAAATCATCCAAGATCGGCCCAATTGGAGCGGAGGGCCGGACACTCGCGTGGGCAACTGACCGCGAGCGGGGGCCGGCCACCAAAGAAAACGACTCGAAACTGTGGTAAGCCACCCATATCTACGGCGAGAGGGCACTCGCGTGGGCATTGACGGGCGAGCAGGTGGGCCGCAGACGGAGAAGACTCGAAACGGCGATAGATGCGCCAAGATCGACTGGGGAGCGGATGTGGGAACTGACCGCTGACGGGCCAACCACCGGGTAGACGGCTCAGCCTGGCTTCCGACCGAGTCGACGCTGGGAAGTGCGGAGAAGCTACCAGGATCCGCGCTTCGGCGGCCGAACCGCGACGGGGATAGACCACAAACGGATCAGTGGATGGAAAGAGAGCTCACGGACTCAACCGCGGCAATCGATCGCACATCGGGCGGGGCCGACAGCGCAGCAACGACGCCGTCGCCCGGGAGGGCGAAGCACTTGGGCATAGCTGGAGCTTTTACCGGTTAGGGGCGCATTCGCCCGGCAGCCGCTGGGCGGTCCGGTGGCGGGATCGCCTCGCGTGGTCGGCGCGGGGCTGGGTGCTGCGTTTGTGAAGGTGTGGCTCGTACCGGATGAGGGTGGTCGCCCCCACCGCATCGGTGAGGGCGACCGGGGCGCCCGGCGGGACCAGCCAGCGGGTGGCGGGCTGGGCCGAATCAGACAGCAGGACAGATCGGACGGCGGGGCGAAGGGACGGCGGGCGGAACGGGGTCAGAGGTACGGGTCAAGAAGCAAAAGGGCAAGGGGTCAGGAGTACGGCTCAAGAAGCAAAAGGGCAAAGGGTCAGGAGTACGGCTCAAGAAGCAAAAGGGCAAAGGGTCAGGACTGGGGCAGGACTCGGGCGATCTTGATGGTGCTGGTGGTGCCGCCGGTGGCCGGGTAAGCGGCGCTGCCGTCCTTGTAGGACTTGAAGGCCTGGTAGTTGTGATCCTTAACAGCCAGGGAGAGTCGGGCGCCTACCGTCTTGCCGGTGGACGCGTCGTACACCTGGGCGGCCATCGATGATCCGGACTGCCAGGAGAGCAGCATGCGGTTGGGGCCGTAGCCGACCAGGTGCGGATGGGCCGAGCCGATGCCCGTTTTGATCGATGTGGTGGATTTGCCGGTGGTGAACTTCTCCAGGCGGATCTTGCCGCCCTGGCTCCACGCGGTCCAGTAACCCTTGGTCTTGGCCAGCACCAGGTCGCCGCCGAAGAGGGTGCCGTCGCAGGTTCCGGCGGCTACCGTGCGGTACGGGTTGGGCTGGGCGATCCGGCAGTTGTTGTCGGTGGCGCACACTCCGACGAATCGCTTGGTGCGCGGGTCCCAGACGATCCGGGACGTCCACGCGTGGCTGCATCCGACCTCGGCGGCGTCCTTGTGCCCGGTGAGCAGGGTGCCGTTCTTGTTCACCACCTGGATCCGGTCGCCCTGGTGGATGTCGACGCATTTGCCGTTCTTGACGGTGATCGCGACTCCGAAGTACGCGGCCCAGTCGGAACCGTTGGTGGCCAGCCGGCCGTGGTGCTGGTACCACCAGACGAAGCGGGCGCCGTCGGAGTATCCGGTGCGGCTGCCGGTCAGGTTGGTGACCTGGCGCTGCCACACCTGCTTGCCGTTGTTGTCGAACCGGACCATGTGCATGGTGTTGCAGGGACTGGATTCGCCGCCGCAGAGTGGGCCGGCGCCGCAGGTGCCCTTGCGGGTGAGCAGGATGACACCACCGGTCGCGTCGGCCTGGACATCCTGCAGGTCGATGCCCACGAAACTGGTCGGTTTGCCCGCCAGTTTGTCGTCGCAGCCGAGTTTGCCCAGGTAGACCTTGCCGTCGGTGCCGAGCCAGGCCAGCCAGGAGGTGCCGTCGGGGCGGGCGGCGAGGGCCATCGGCAGCTTCTCGGTGTCGCCCTCGCCGCCGTATCCGGTGACCTTGGACGGCAGGCTGACCGTGGTGACCCTGGTGACCGGTTTGGCGGAGACCTTGCGGGCGCAGCCACCGGCGGTGCCCGATCCGGCGGCGGAGGCGGCGGCCGGGGCACCGGCCGAGGCGGCGGAGGCGGGGGCGCCGGGGGCCGAGGCAGCCGCGGACGGCTTGGCGCCGGCGACGGCCGGGGCTCCCGGAGCGGCGGTGCCGGATGGCAGGGGACCTTCCGCAGCGACCTGTTCACCAGGGGCCGGAGCCTCTGCGGACGGCGGCGATGAGCACGCTCCCATGACAAAAGCGGCAAGAGCGGCAATGGATGCCGCGAGCAGGGTTCTCCGGGCTCGCATGTCCTTTTCCTCGGTTGTTTTAAGTTTTACTTAGGGGCGTCTTAAACCGCGCTTCATGATCGGCGCATCGAGAGACCTTACCGGTTTCCGTCCGCTCATCAAACCGCCACCCGCCCGTCGCCCGGGGACCCTTGTCCCCTTCGCCACCAGGGCGGAATCATGCTCGCCAATAGACTCGCCGGAGGAACGATGACTGGGCCGCGCATTTCCGTAGTCATTCCCGCGTATAACGAAGAATCAATGATCGGCGCCTGCCTGGACGCTCTCGAAAAGCAGTCCCGGCCCGCTGACGAGGTGATCGTCGTCGACAACAATTCAACGGACCGGACCGCCGATGTCCTGGCGGAATTCCGGGAACGGGTGATCGTGCTCCACGAGCCGCGTCAGGGTGTGCAGTTCGCCCGCGATCGGGGGATGAACGCGGCGACCGGTGACGTGATCGTGCGGATCGACGCGGACACCCGGCTGCCGGCCGGACACCTGGCCGGGGTGGAGGCCACGTTCGCCGATCCGCGGGTGGACGCGGCGACCGGTCCGGTGCACTACTACGACGTGACGATGCCGCGGGTGGTGGCCCGGGGTGACGCGCTGGTCCGGGGCATCTGGACGGTGCCGAACGGCCGCCTGGACTGGATCTTCGGCGCGAACATGGCGATCCGGCGGTCGACGTGGCGGGCGGTGTCGGCGGGGCTGTGCGCGGACGAGCGCTTCCACGAGGACCTGGACCTGGGTATGCATCTGCGGGCGGCCGGTCATACCGTGCGGTACGAGCGGCGGCTGACGGCCGGCACATCGTCCCGCCGGATAAAAGGGGATTACGCCGGGTTCCGGCACTACCTGCTGATGACCGAGCGGGGCTACGCCCAGCACATCGGGCGGCTGCGCCGGGGGTCGTACGCCCGCGCCTGGATGACCGCCCGGCTGCTACTGGTGATGTACCCGATGATGCGGTGGCTGCACACCAGTCACCATCGGCGGCACGGGCTCCCGGTGGTGGCGGCCCGCAAGAACCCGATGTCTACGCGGGCTTGACCTGCGGCGACGTGCCGGGGACGGCGGTCTGGGCGTGCAGTGCGGCGAGCGCCTGCCGGGCCTCGGTGACGCCCTGGGCGGTGAGGCGGTAGAACCGGCGGGCGGGCCGGCCCTGCGCGGCGGGGTCGATCTCCTCCCACCGGGCCTCGACCCAGCCGGCCGCCTGGAGGCGGTGCATGATCGGGTAGAGGCTGCCGCTGGCGAGCCCGGTGGCCTGCATGAGCTCCAGCCCGTACCGGTCGGCGCCGGGGTCGGCGAGCAGCGCGGCGAGTGTCCGCGCGGTCGGTACCGTGATCCGCATCCGGCAACTCTATCGGAACTCTACATAGGGTCAAGGCGCACCCCGGCGGGGACCGTGGACGACACCGCCCCCGTGACCACCGGCGCACGACACGTCGGCGTCCTCGGCGCGGAGGTGGGCTGCCAGGGTGAGGCGAGGCCCTGGACGGCCCTCCGGAGCAGGTGGCGAACGAGGTCGCCGAGACCATGACGGGGCCCGGTGCCGATATGGACAGGAGCACGGAGGTCGCGCGCTGAAGATGTCCAGTGCTTGACAAGAAAGTGACGGGCATCAACACTTCGAAACATTCCCCCGTAGCGTTAGCGCTAACATTTTCGGAGCTCCGATGCCTCGAATCCTCACCCGTGTCAGCACGGTTCTCGCCACCCTCGTCCTCGTCCTCACCGGCCTGTCCGCCCCGGCCAGCGCCCTCGACCCGTTCACCGGCTACCTGATGGCGCACTTCACCGGGGAGTCGGCCCGAGGTGAGCAGATCTACCTCGCGCACAGCAAGGACGGCCGCACCTGGACCGACCTGAACGCCGGCGGCCCGGTCCTGCTCTCCACCGTCGGTACCCAGGGCGTCCGCGATCCGGCGATCGTCCGCTCCCCCAACGGCGACAAGTACTGGATCATCGCGACCGATCTGCGGATCGCCGGCGGCACCTCGTGGGGCGACGCCTCCACCAGGGGCAGCAAGAGCCTGGTCGTCTGGGAGTCCACCAACCTGGTCACCTGGTCGGCGCCCCGCCTGATCAACGTGGCCGGCGGCATCTCCGGCGCCGGTGACGCGTGGGCGCCGGAGGCGATCTGGAACCCGGCCACCAACGACTACGTCATCTACTGGGCCACCAACTCACCGCTCAACGGCGTCACCAAACACCGCATCTGGTACGTCCGGACCAGCGACTTCCGCACCGTGACCGCGCCCCAGCTCTACATCGACAGGGGATCCGGCCAGGGCATCATCGACACCCAGATCGTCGAGGTGGCCAACAGCCTCGGTGGTTACCGCTACTACCGGGCGTCGGCCGACGGGCAGATCACCATCGAGGGCGCGAACTCGATCCTCGGCTCCTGGACCCGGATCGGCGACCTCCGGCACCTGGGCATCTCCAACGGCGCGACCGGCGGCAACGTGGTCGAGGGCCCGATGTGGGCGCAGACCAACGGGCAGAACGAGTGGCATCTCTGGCTGGACCAGTACGCCACCGGCCGCGGGTACATGCCGGTCCGCTCGACCAACCTGGGCAGCACCGCCAACTTCGCCACCCGCGGCGACTACAGCCTGGGCGGCACCCGGAAACGGCACGGGTCGATCCTGAACCTGACCGCCGCCGAGGAGAGCCGGGTGCTGGCCAAGTGGGGGCCGAACGCGGTGCTCAACCGGATCCAGTCGTACAACAACCAGACCAGGTACGTACGCCACTCGAACTTCGACGTCCGGATCGACGCGAACGTGAGCCCGGCCCAGGACGCCCAGTTCCGGGTCGTCCCCGGCCTGGCGAACAGTTCGGGGTACGTGTCGTTCGAGTCGGTCAACTACCCGGGCCACTACCTGCGGCACTACGCGTACGACGGGGTGCTCGCCGCCGACGACGGCACCGCGACGTTCGCCGCCGACGCCACGTTCAAGCAGGTGGCCGGGCTGGCGGACGGTTCGTGGGCGTCGTTCCAGTCGTACAACTACCCGACCCGCTATCTGCGGCACTACAACTATCTGCTGCGCGTCGACCCGATCAGCACCGCGACGGAGCGGGCCGACGCCACGTTCCGCGTCACCTCCTGAGGCATCGAACGGAGCGGGCCGACGCCACGTTCCGCGTCATCTCCTGAGGCATCGAGAGGGGTCGTCACCCGGCGGCCCCTCTTCCTTGTTGCTACTACCTTGCGGTGCAAGGTACCTTGTCGACGTGAGTGATGAAGCGGCTCTGACCACGGCTCTGCGCCGGGGCACCATCGAGTACTGCGTGCTCGCGCTTCTCGACAAGCGCGAGCTCTACGGCGTCGAGCTGGTGCAGCAGCTGAGCACCGGTCTCGGCATGACCACCAGCGAGGGGACGATGTACCCCCTGCTCTCTCGCCTGCGGCGCAACGGCCGGATCGCCACCACCTGGCGCGAGGCCCCGGCCGGGCCACCGCGGCGCTACTACACCCTGACTCCGGACGGCGAGGCGGCTCTCACCCACTTCCGCACCGAGTGGGTCACCTTTCGCAGCGGCGTCGACCGCATCCTCGGAACGGAGAAGTGATGATGATGACCGAGAGCGATCACCTGGTCGAGATTTACCTGGCGCGGGTGGACCAGGCCGCGATGCGGCTGCCGGCCGCCCGCCGCGAGGAGCTGGTCAGCGACTTGCGCGAGCACATCGCGATCGCGCGGGCCGAGACCGAGGAGGAGACCGAGGCCTCGATCCGGACCATCCTGGAGCGCCTCGGCGATCCGGAGAGCATCGTCGCCGCCGCCGACACCCAGACCGACCTGCCCCGGATGCCCCCGGCCCCGGCCTGGGCCCCGGCGCCCGTGCCCGCGCCGCGCCGGTCCGGCCTGCGGCCCGGCTGGATCGTGGCCATCGCGGTGGCCGTGGCCGGGGTGCTGGCGTTCTGCTTCCTGGCGCTGGCGCTGGCCCGCGGCGACAGCGGCGCGGAGATCGCGCCCATGCCGGCCGAGCCGGCCCAGACGGAGTTGCCGACCAGTGAGCCGTCCTGACCCCGGGGCAACCCTGATGATCGACTCGTAGGGTCTCGTCCGGGTTATTACGGATATGCGGAGCCGGTGACGGTTGGCAGGATTGAGGCGATTCTCGCCTTGGGGAGGCCAGTATGAGGTTCGCCCGTCCAGCCGCCGCCACCGCGTTCGCCGCCGCCCTGCTGCTCGCGGCCTGCGGATCACCCTCCGAGCCCACCGCCGCACCGGTGCCGGTGCCGATCAGCCCGCACGCCGGCCACAGTGCCGGTTCGGCGCCGCCGCCCAGTCCGTTACGGACCGGGGAGCGGTTCGTCGACGTCGGCCTGTCCGAGCCGTACTCCCCGGCCGCGCCGAACGGCGGCACCGATGAGTACCGGTGCTTTCTCGTCGACCCGAAACTGACCGAGCCGGCCTTCCTCACCGGCAGCCGCTTCCTCCCGCAGAACGCGGCGATCGTGCACCACGCGATCTTCTACCGGCTCGGCCCCGAGCAGGCGAAAGCCGCCGAGCAGGTCGACGCGAAGGAGGACGGCGAGGGCTGGACCTGCTTCGGCGACAGCGGCGTGCAGGGCGAGACCGCCTGGGTGGCGCACTGGGCGCCGGGCGCCGGCGAGACGCTGATGCCGGACGGGTTCGGCTTCGAGATGCCGCCCGGCAGCAAACTGGTCATGCAGGTGCACTACAACCTGCTCGGCGGCACCGGCGCGGACAGCTCCGGCATGCAGATGCGACTGTCCGCCGAGTCCGGGCTGAAGCCGCTGCGCACCGGGCTGTTCATGGCCCCGATCGAGCTGCCCTGTGAGCCCGGCGGCACCGGCCCGCTCTGTGACCGGGAGACCGCGATCGCCGACGTCGGCAAGCGGTTCGGCGCCGAGTCCGTCGAGACCGTTCAGGAACTCAACCAGTGGTGCAACGGCGGCAAGGCACCGAAACAGGGCGACACCCAGCACTGTGACCAGCCGATCTCGCGGGACGGCACGGTCTACATGGCCGCCGGGCACATGCACCTGCTGGGCCGGTCGATCAAGGTCGAGCTCAACCCCGGCACCGCCGAGGCGCAGACCATCCTCGACGTCCCGGAGTACAACTTCGACGAACAGGCCCTGACCCCGCTGAAAGAGCCGGTCACCATTACCAAGGGCGATGTCGTACGCGTGACGTGCTCCCACGACGCGACCCTCCGCAAGCGGCTCCCGCAGTTGCAGAGCCTCCCGCCGCGTTACGTGGTGTGGGGTGAGGGCACCAGCGACGAGATGTGTCTGGGAATCCTGGTCGTGGCACCGGCCGGATAAGTGGGTATGGGTAGGCCCATGACCGAGTACGGCATCCACGCCTCCCACGAGCAGATCTCCCCCGGCGCGCTCCTGGACGCGGTGATCGCGGCCGAGCGCGCCGGCTTCGACGCCGCGATGTGTTCCGACCATTTCTCACCGTGGAGCACCCGGCAGGGCCAGTCCGGTTTCGCCTGGTCCTGGCTGGGCGCCGCGCTCCAGGCGACGAACCTGTCGTTCGGGGTGGTGAACGCGCCCGGCCAGCGTTACCACCCGGCCATCATCGCCCAGGCGATCGGCACCCTGGGCAGCATGTACCCGGGCCGGTTCTGGGCCGCGCTGGGCTCCGGCGAGTTCAGCAACGAGCACATCACCGGTGAGAAGTGGCCCCGCAAGGAGGTCCGCGACGCCCGGCTGATCGAGTCGGTCGGTGTCATCCGGGACATGCTGGACGGCCAGGAGGTGTCCCGGGACGGCCTGATCACCGTCGACCGGGCCCGGCTGTGGACCCGCCCCGCCGTCGCTCCCCCGCTGATCGGCGCCGCGGTCAGCGTGAAGACCGCCCGTGCCTGCGCCGCCTGGGCCGACGGCCTGGTGACGGTGAACGCGCCGGAGGACCACCTGCGCGAGATGATCAGCGCCTACCGGGACGCCGGCGGCCGTGGCCCGATCTGCCTCCAGGTGCACCTGAGCTGGGCGCCCACCCAGCACGAGGCCGAGTCGATCGCGCACGACCAGTGGCGCAGCAACATCTTCGTGCCGCCGGTCTGCTGGGATCTGGCCACCGCCGAGGAGTTCGACGTGGTGTCCGAGAACGTCACCGTCGATCAGGTCGCCAAGGTGGTCAACATCTCCGCCGACCTGGAACAGCACGTCGAGTGGCTCCGGGGCTACGCCGACCTCGGTTTCGAGCGGATCTACCTGCACCACGTGGGCCAGGACCTGATGCCGTTCATCGAGACGTTCGCCAGCAAGGTGCTGCCCGAGCTGCGCTGACGCCTTACCCGGGCGTACGCAACAGGGGTAGCAGTTGATCTCCCTGCCGTTGGATCTCCGGCAGGTAGGGAGTGTCGGAGAGCACGAAGTGGGAGATGCCGAGGGCCCGGTACCGGTGTAGCGAGCGGGCCACCTCCGCGGCGGTGCCGACCAGCCAGGTGGTGGCCGCTCCGCCGCCGCCGTACCGGCCGGGGGTGGTGTAGAGGTTGCCGTCGAGGACCTCGCCGCGGGCGGTCAGGTCGAGGAGGCGCTGCTGGCCGACCGCCCCGGCGTGGATGTCCCGGTTCGGGGCGATCGCGCCGGCGGCCATCCGCGCCACCCGGGCCTCGGCGTCGGCCCACGCCTGCCCGGTGGTGTCCCGGATCAGTGTGGTGATCCGCAGACCGAATTCGAGCGGGGCGTGCTCGCGGCCGGTCTCGGCGCTGAGCCGGCGCAGGCGGTCGATGCGTTCGGCCACGTCGTCGAGCGGCTCGCCCCAGAAGAGCTGCACGTCGGCCTCGGCGGCGGCGACCCGTTCCGCGGCGGCCGAGGCGCCCCCGAAGTAGAGCCGGGGCGGGGTGGCCGGGCGGACCGCCAGGGTGGAGCCGGTGACCCGGTAGTGCTCGCCGTGAAAGGTGACGTCCGGTTCGGTCCAGAGCCGGCGGGTGACGTGCAGGAATTCGCGGGTCCGGGCGTACCGCCGCTCCGGATCGTCCTCGGTGTCGCCGTAGGCGGCCGTCCGGTCCCGGCCGGAGACGATGTTGACCAGCACCCGCCCGCCGGAGAGGTGATCGAGGGTGGCGGACGCGGCGGCGAAGTTCGCCGGATGCCAGTACCCGGGCCGGATCGCGATCAGCGGCCGGAACGTGCTGGTCCGGGCGGTCAGCGCGGTGGCCACGGTGAACGTGTCCGGCCGCCCCCACCCGGCGCCGAGCAGCGCGCCGTCCCAGCCGTGCCGTTCCAGGGCGAGCGCCTGCGCGGTCAGGGTGCCGAGGCTGTTGTGCCCATCGACGACGTCGTCGCCGCGGTGTCCGGGGTCGGCCTGGTTCGGGATGTACCAGAGCAGTTCGAGGCCCATCACATCTCCTATTCGACCTATCGAATTTGGAGCTTAACCGGAGAACTCTCAGAAAGCCCGCGCCGCCGACGATGCGCAACATGTGGACAGGCCGCCGAACCCCCCACCCGGCCGGGTCACCGCCGCATTCACCGGGCTGGCGGTCGCCGTCACGCTGGGCTACGTGCTCGGCAGCGCACCGGTCCGCAACGGGCTGATGCTGCTCACCGGGCTGCTGGCGGCGGTCGCCATCGCGGTCGGCCTGCGCCGGCACCGCGTCACCGCCCAGGGCCCCTGCCGCCTGGCGATCATCGCGCTGGCGCTGCTCAGCGTGACCAACACCGCCTGGCTGGTGACGTCACTGACACCCGGCAGCGGTCCCCCACCCGACATCCTGGTCATCCCACCCTTATTCGGCGGATACGTCTTCCTGCTCGCCGCCAGCCTGGCCATCGTGCTCCGGCACGCGCCCCGCGACACCAGCGGCACCCTCGACGCCGCGGTGTGGGGCATCGCCCTGGCCGCGCCGGTGTGGGAGTTCCTGTTCCGCCCCCGCCTGCTGCACCTCGGCGTCACCCTCTTCGGGCAGTTCCTGGTGCTCACCCAGCTCCTGGTGCTGCTCGGCATCTGCGGCTCGCTGCTCCGGGTGTCCCGCAGCAGCCCCGGACCGGCCCGGGCCAGCCTGCGTTTCCTCTACCTCGCCCTCGGCTTCACCATCCTCGGCATCGCCCTGGTCAACCTGGGCAACCCGGCCGAGAAGTCCCAGCTGCCGGCGCTGCTGTTCGCGGTCGGATACCTCGCGCTGGGTGCGGCCGGGCTGCACCCCAGCGTCAAACACCTCAGCGAGCCGGCGGTACGGGCCCAGCCCGCCACCCCCCGGTTCCAGCTCGGCCGGCTCGGCGCGGCACTCCTGCTGATCCCGCTCAGCGGCGGGCTCGCCCAACTGTTCGGGCAGCCCGCCGACGGCCTGCTGCTGACCATCGCGCCGCTGCTCAGCATCCCGCTGGTGCTGATCCGGATCGCCAAACTCCGGCAGGCCCTCATCCACCAGGCCACCCACGACGAACTGACCGGACTCGTCAACCGGCGGCACCTGTTCACCGTGATGCAGACGGCCATCGCCGCACACGCCGACGGCTCACCCGGCGACCTCGGCCTGATCTACTGCGACCTGAACGGCTTCAAACCGGTCAACGACGAACACGGCCACGAAGCCGGCGACGCCATCCTGCGCAGCACCGCCCGCCGCCTGGCCGAGACCGTCCACCCCGGCGACGTGGTCGCCCGCATCGGCGGGGACGAATTTCTCATTTTCGGTACGTCCACCGACCCCGTCTCGGTCCGGGCCCTCGCCGACCGGGTCGCCCGGGCCGTCGCCATGCCGGTCACCTGGTCCGGGCGCACGTTACGGGTGACCGCAGCCATCGGCACCGTCACCTGGACCGATCGTCGGGTGGTGCCCCCGGACGAGCTGCTCGCGGCCGCCGACGCCCGCATGTACGAACACAAACGGTCCCGCTCCGACCGGGCCGCCTGAGAACACCCGCTCGCTCTTTCAGGCTCCGCCGGTGAACGCCCGGACCAGGGTGATCACCGAGGCGGCGGCCAGGCCCCACAGCACCACCGGGCGGAACCGGGCCGGATCGGTCAGGTGGTTGAACAGCCGGTCGCCGGCCCACCAGCCGGCCGCGATCGCCGGCAGCCCGACCGCCGCGATCACCAGCGCGCCGGTGGTGAACTGCCCGGCCAGCACGAACCCGGCGATCCCGGCCGGCCCGACCACCACGAAGACCGCCGCCAGGGTGGCCCGGAACTGCCGCGGCGGCAACCCCATCGCACTGAACGCGGCGGCCATCGGCGGCCCGTTCACCCCGGTCGAGGTGGTCAGCACCCCGGACAGGAATCCGGCGGCCGCCACCGCGGGCCCACCGGCGGTGATCCGCAGCCCCCGCCAGATCGCGACGGCCCCGGCCAGCACACACAGGGCGATCAGAATCGTGAGAGTACCGGCGGGCAGCAGCGTGAGCAGCAGCAACCCGAACGGCAGCCCGGCCAGCCCGGCGATCAGCACCGTGCCGGCGGTGCGCTGCCGCACCTCGGCCCGGTCCTTCACCACCGCGAACAGGTTGATCACCGCGGCCAGCACGGTGGTTCCGACCACCGCGTCGACCGGTCCGGTCAACAGCCCGACCAGCGGAACCGCGAGCAGCGAGAACCCGAACCCGGTGGTGGCCTGGGCGAGAGCGGCCACCACGAGCACCGCCGCGACCCCGGCGAGGGTGGTCAATCGAACGCCCGCAGATGCCGCTGCCGGGCGGCGGCCAGGTGGGCGAGCATCGCGGCCTCGGCCCCGTCCGGATCCCCGCCGGCGATCGCCGCGGCCACCCGGCGGTGCTCGTCGAGGGTCGTGTCGGTCTCGGTGTACGGGAAATACAGCCGGTGGATGTGCAGGTGCGCGTGGAGCCGGGTGATGGCGTCCCGGAGCAGCGGGTTGCCCGCACCGGCCGCGACCACATCGTGGAACGTCGCGTCCCGGGCGGTGAACAGCGCGTGTGACCGGCGGCCGTCCTGCCCGTCCTCCGGCGCCGGGAACGGGATCGCGGCCTCGGCGGCGACGGCGGCCCGCTCGTCGGCGCCGGCCCGTTGCGCGGCCCAGCGGGCGGCCGGGCCCTCCAGCACCATGCGCATGTCGAACATCTGGCTGAACTCGTCCCGGGTGAGGAGGGGACTGACCGTGTACCCGGCGAGGGGGCGTTTGCGGACCAGGCCCTCGGACTCCAGCCGGGCCAGCGCCTCCCGGACCGGGGTGGGCGACACCTGGAGCTCCCGGGCCAGCGCGTCGATGTTGATCCGGTCCTCGGGCGCGAGCCGGTGTTCCAGGATGAGCGACTTCAGCGACTCGTGAACGTCGTCGCTGAGGACTGAGCGGCGGATCATTTTCCCTTCCCTGCCGGGTTGACGTACCGCATCGGCACCCACTAGACAGTTTCGTAGATCCTATAGGATCTACGAAAGGACCCGGGCCGTGGATCCGTTCGCAAGGGTGCCGCTGGGCGGCACCGATGTCACAGTGACCCGTCTCGGCATGGGCCTGGCGCCGATCGGTGGACTCTATGCCGCCGTCGGCGACCGCACCGCGGCGGCCGCCGTCGACGAGGCCTGGCGCCGGGGCGTGCGCTTCTTCGACACCGCCCCGCTCTACGGCGCCGGCCTGTCCGAACAACGCGCCGGAGCCGCCCTCCGAGGCCGCCCGCCCCAGAGCGCCGACCCCGACGGCTTCACCATCGCCACCAAGGTCGGACGCCGCATCCAAACGCCGGGACAGGGACGACTCAGCCCCACCGCGACAGAGGGCGGGGATGGGATGTGGGCGGAGAGCCGTGGGGATGCCGTCTGGGACTTCTCGGCCGAGGGGGTTCGGGAGTCGCACCGGGAGAGTCTGGAGCGGCTGGGGCTGGAGCGGGTGGACATTCTGCATCTGCATGACCCGGACGAGCACTTTCCGCAGGCTCTGGCCGAAGCCCTGCCCGTGCTCGCCGAGCTGAGGCGGGCGGGGACGGTTCGGGCCGTGTCGGCGGGGATGAACCAGTCGGCGATGCTCACCGAGTTCGCGCGTACCGGGCAATTCGATTGTTTTCTTCTTGCCGGCCGATATTCGCTGCTTGATCAGTCGGGGCTGGGTGATCTGCTGCCGGAGTGCCACCGGCGGGGCATCTCCGTGATCATCGGGGGTGTCTACAACTCGGGGATCCTGGCCGCTCCGGTGCCCGGCGCCACCTTCGGCTATCGGCCCGCCTCGCCGAAGATGCTGGCCCGGGCGCAGGCCATGGAGCGGGTGTGTGCCCGCTACGACGTGCCGCTCCGGGCCGCCGCGCTCCAGTTTCCGTGGGGGCATCCGGCGGTGGCTTCGGTGCTGGTCGGGATGCGGTCGCCGGAGGAGGCGGCGGACGCGGCGGCGATGGCCCGGGTCGTCATCCCGGGCGCGCTCTGGCGGGACCTGTCGGCGGCCTGGCTGCTGGACCCGGAGGTGCCGGTGCCGTGATCGACGCCCATCAGCATTTCTGGCGTGCCGACTATCCGTGGCTGCCGGACCGGCTGCGCCGGGACTACACACTTGCGGATCTGCGGCCGCATCTGGCCGCCACCGGTTTCACCCGGACGGTGCTGGTGGAGGCGGGATTGTGCACGGCGGCGGAGACTGCCGGATTCCTGGCGCTGGCGGCCGGCACCAGCGAGATCGCCGCGGTGGTCGGGTGGGCGTCGTTGTCCGATCCGGATCTGGCGGAGACTCTCGCGGCTCATCGCCGCGGGGCCGGGGGTTCGCTGCTGGCCGGGATTCGCGATCAGGTGCAGGCCGGTCCCGACGACTTCCTGGACCGGCCTGCGGTACGCGCGGGCCTGGCCACCGTGGCCGCCGGTGGTCTGGTGAACGAGCTGGTGGTCCGGCACGCCCAGCTGCCGTCGGTGGCCCGCGCCGCCGCCGCACTGCCGGAGTCGACGTTCGTGCTGGACCACCTGGGCAAACCGCCGATGGACGACCTGGGGCGCTGGCGGGAGCTGATCACGCCGGTGGCCGAGTGCCCGAACGTGGTGGCGAAGTTGTCCGGTCTGGTCACCGAGGTGGGCCCGGGGTGGACGGCGGAGGACTTGCGGCCGTTTGTGGAGACCGCTGTGGAGTTGTTCGGCCCGTACCGGCTGATGTTCGGCTCGGACTGGCCGGTGTGTGAGCTGGTCGCCACCTATGAGCAGGTGGCGGCGGTGATGACGGCGATCCTGGGCGGACGGCCGGCCGGGATCTTCGGGCGCAACGCGGCCCGTGTCTACCTCGATGGGAGCGGTAGTTGAGATATCTGCGGGTGGGTCCGCCCGGTGCGGAACGGCCGGTTCTGAAGTCCGGGGGTTCGCTCCACGACCTGTCCCCGGTGACCGCCGACATCGATGCGGCGTTCCTGGCCGCCGGTGGGTTCCGCGGGGATCCGTCGGAGCTGCCGCCGGCTGATGTGGACGGTGGCCGGGTGGGCCCGCCGATCGCCCGGCCGGGGGTGATCCTCTGTGTCGGGCAGAACTACGCGGCGCACGCGGCCGAGTCCGGGGCGCCACCACCGGCCGAGCCGATCGTCTTCTACAAGGCGCCGAACACCATCGTCGGCCCGGAGGACGACATCGTGCTGCCGCGCGGTTCGAGCCGCACCGACTGGGAGGTGGAGCTGGGCGTGGTGATCGGCCGTACCGCCCGCTATCTCTCCTCACCGGAGGAGGGCCTGGCCTGTGTCGCCGGGTTCGTGGTGGTGAACGACGTGTCGGAGCGGGAGTTCCAGCTGGACCGCTCGGGTGGGCAGTGGTCGAAGGGCAAGTCGTGTGAGACGTTCAATCCGCTCGGGCCGGAGCTGGTCACCCCGGACGAGGTGACGTTCCCGCTGCGGCTGCGGTCGTGGGTGAACGGGGAGCCGCGGCAGGACTCCGGCACCGCCGACATGATCTTCGACGTGGGGTTCCTGATCTGGCATCTGTCCCAGTTCACCGTGCTGGACCCGGGCGATCTGATCAACACCGGGACACCGCAGGGGGTGGCGCTGTCCGGCCGGTTCCCGTACCTGAAGCCGGGTGACGTGGTGGAGACCGAGATCGAGGGCCTGGGGCGGCAGCGCAGCGGGGTGGTCAAGGGATGAGGGTCGCCTCGGTGTCCACCCACGACATCCGGTTCCCGACGTCGCGCACCCTGGACGGCTCCGACGCGATGAACCCGGACCCCGACTATTCGGCAGCCTATGTCGTGATGACGGCGGACGACGGCGCGGAGGGGCACGGCTTCACCTTCACCATCGGCCGGGGCAACGAGGTCTGCCGGGCGGCCCTGGACGCCCTGGCCCCGCTGATCATCGGCGCCGACCTGTCGGACATGGGGGAATTCTCGCGCCGGCTCACCCACGACTCCCAGATCCGCTGGCTCGGCCCGGAGAAGGGGGTGATGCACCTGGCCGCCGCCGCGGTGATCAACGCGGCCTGGGACCTGATCGCCACCCGGCGGGGAAAACCGCTGTGGCAGCTGTTGTCCGAATCGTCCCCGGACGAGCTCGTCGATCTGGTCGACTTCCGCTACCTCACCGACGCGATCACCCCGGCCGCCGCCCGTGACCTGCTCACCGAAGCGCTTCCCGGCCGCGAGCAGCGGGCTGCGCACATCAGGGAGACCGGGTATCCGGCGTACACCACATCGGCGGGCTGGCTCGGCTACCCCGACGAGAAGATCGAGAGGCTGGCGCGGGAGGCCGTCGCGGCCGGGTTCCGGCAGATCAAACTCAAGGTCGGTGCGGACCTGACCGATGACGTACGCCGTCTGGCGCTCGCCCGGGCGGTGGTCGGTCCCGGCATCCGGATCGCCGTGGACGCCAACCAGCGGTGGGGGGTGTCCGAGGCGATCGCATGGATGACCGCGCTGGCCCCGTACGACCCGTGGTGGATCGAGGAACCGACCAGCCCGGACGACATCCTGGGTCATGCCGCGATCCGCCGGGGGCTGTCGGCGGCGGGGCCGGGCGGCGGGCCGATCCGGGTGGCGACCGGGGAGCATGTGCCGAACCGGATCGTGTTCAAACAGCTGTTGCAGGCCGGCGCCGTCGACGTCGTGCAACTGGACGCGTGCCGGGTGGCCGGGGTGAACGAGAACATCGCGATCCTGCTGCTGGCCGCCCACTTCGGCACGCCGGTCTGCCCGCACGCCGGTGGGGTGGGCCTGTGCGAGGCGGTCCAGCATCTGTCCTTCTTCGACTACGTGGCGGTGTCCGGGACGCTCGACGACCGGGTCATCGAGTACGTGGACCACCTGCACGAACACTTCACCGACCCGGTCGTGATCGAGCGGGGCGCCTACCGGGCCCCGTCGGCGGCCGGCTTCTCGACCCGGATGCGGCCGGAGTCGCTGCGCCGGTACGCGTACCCGGAGGGGGCGGCATGGAGCTGACCGGTTTTGTCGCGGCGATCACCGGCGGCGGCTCGGGCATCGGGGCGGCCACCGCCCGGCGGCTGTCACTGGCCGGCGCCGAGGTCGGGATCCTCGACCTGAATCCGTCGTCCGGGCACTTCATCAAGTGTGACGTGGCGGACGGCGGCTCGCTGGACGCGGCGATGCGGGAGCTGGCGGACACGTACGGCGGCGTCGATTTTCTGATCAACAGCGCCGGGATCAGCGCGGTCGGCACGGTCGAGGACAACGGCGACGCCGAGTGGGCCCGGGTCCTCGACGTGAACGTGACCGGGATCGCCCGTGCCTCCCGGGCCGCGCTGCCCTACCTGCGGCGCAGCCGGAGTCCGGTGATCGTGAACCTGTCGTCGATCGCGGCCACCGCCGGGCTGGTGCAGCGGGCGCTCTACTCGGCGTCCAAGGGGGCGGTGCACGCGCTCACCCTGTCGATGGCCGCCGACCTGGTCGGTGACGGGATCCGGGTGTGCTGTGTGGCACCGGGCACGGTGGACACCCCGTGGGTGGGGCGGCTGCTGGCGCGGACCGATGATCCGGAGGGTGAGAAGGCGCGGCTCGCGGCGCGACAGCCGACCGGGCGCCTGGTCAGTGCGGACGAGGTGGCCGCGGCCATCCAATACCTGGTCAGCCCGTCGGCCGGCGCCACCACCGGGATGTCGCTCGCGGTGGACGGGGGCATGTCGGGCCTGCGGCTCCCCCGGTGAGAGTCCCCCGTGGACCTGATCAGCCCGCCAGCTGATCAGGTCCCGGCGGATCCCAGCCCCCCGGTGGAACCCACCGGACGAAGTTAATCCGGAGTCCGCGCCGGGGTCGTCAGCCCGGAGGTGGACAACGGGGTAAACCCCTGTAGTAGACGGCGTCCCCCACCGGACGGACGATCTTCCGCGAACTACCGGCTAAGGTGCGTCGATGCAGGTCAAGCCGATGCTCGCGGACGGGGCGCTGGCCGTCGCCATGTCCGTGGTCAGCCTGCTGCTCGCCCAGGAGACGCCGGTCGCGCAGTGGCAGCCGTTCGACGTGTGGGCGGTGCTGCTCACCCTGGCCGTCACCCTGCCGCTGACGTGGCGGCGGCAGGCCCCCGAGGCCACCATGCTGTGGGCGCACGCGGTCTGGTTCGTCTACGTGAGTCTCGACTACTGGCCACTCGTCATCGCGTACCCGATGCTGGTGTTCTGCTACACCGTCGCGGCGGTGGGCGCCCGCTGGGCCCCACCCACCGCGGTGGTGCTCGGCGCGGTCGTCTGGATCTACGGCGGCTGGATCACCCCCGGCTCGTCGATGGCCAGCGTGATCGGGCAGGGCCTGGCGATCCCGGTGGTGGTGTGGTGGATCGGGCACGGCGCCCGGCAGCTGGAGGTGACCAACCGGCGGCTCGCCGAGGCCACCGAGGAGCTGCGGCGCGGGCAGGCCGACCTGGCCCGGCGGGTGGTCGTCGACGAGCGGGTGCGGATCGCCCGGGAACTGCACGACGTGGTCGCCCACCACATGTCGGTGATCTCGGTGCAGGCCGGGCTGGCCCGCTATGTGCTGCGCTCCGACCCGGAGACCGCGCACGGCGCCCTGGACGCGGTGCTCACCACCAGCACCGAGGCGCTCGACGAGCTGCGCCGGATGCTCGGGCTGCTGCGGCTCGGGCGGGAGGCCGACGAACCCGACACCCGGCAGCCGCTGCCCGGCCTGGAGGGGCTGCCCGACCTGACCGCCCGGGTGGCCGGCGCCGGGCTGCCGGTGACGCTCGACGTCGAGGGGACTGCACGGCCACTGCCCCAGGGCATCGCCCTGACCGCGTACCGGATCGTCCAGGAGTCCCTGACCAACGCGATCAAGCATGCCGGCCCGGCCCGCGCGGTGGTGCTGGTCCGGTTCGAGGCGGAGGCGCTGACCATCACGGTGACCGACGACGGCCCCGGGAACACGACGGCTCCGGCACCGGGTGGTGGGCACGGGCTGATCGGGCTGCGCGAACGGGCCGCGCTCTACGGCGGAACCCTGACGAGCGGTCCACACGGGACACGGGGCTTCCGGGTGTCCGCTAGGCTGCCATACCCGCAGTCCTGAAGGGAGCCGACGTGACCAGCGTGCTCGTCGTCGACGACCAGGACCTGATCCGGGCCGGGCTGGTCGCGCTGATCCACGCCGCCCCCGGGCTGGAGGTCGCCGGGGAGGCCGCCGACGGGCTCACCGCGGTCGCCGTCGCCGCCCGGACCCGGCCGGACGTGGTGCTGATGGACATCCGGATGCCCGGCCTGGACGGGGTGGCCGCCACCGAGCGGATCCTCGCCGGCGCCGCCGGCCGCACCCGGATCCTGGTGCTGACCACCTTCGACCTCGACGAATACGTGTACGCCGCCCTGCGTAACGGGGCCAGCGGATTCCTGCTCAAGGACATCAGCCCGGAACGCCTGATCCAGGCCATCCACACCACCGCGTCCGGCGACATGATCTTCGCGCCGAGTGTGACCCGGCGGCTGATCGAGGCGTACACCCGCGGTGGTTCCCCGGCCGGGCCGCCGGATCTGCTGGCCACCCTCACCGGGCGGGAGCTGGAGGTGCTGCGGCTGGTCGCCACCGGGCGGTCCAACGCCGACATCGCCGCCGACCTGACCCTCGGTGAGGCCACCGTGAAAACCCACCTCAATCGGGTGATGACCAAGCTCGGGCTGTCCAGCCGGGCACAGGCGGTGGTCACCGCGTACGAGTCGGGCCTGGTGGTGCCGGGGACGGGTTGACCCGTCCCCGGCACCTCCCCTACTCGCGGATCGCCTCGACGCGGACCACCGCGCCGGGCGGGGCCGGCGGCACCAGCGTGCCGTCGATCCGCTCACCGTCCACCAGCAGGTGCGTCACCCGGCCGGTGCCGCGGACGGTGATCTCGTAGGTGGCCCCGCGGAACGCGCGCGTCGCCGCGAACCCCGGCCAGTCGCCCGGCAGCACCGGGTCGATCCGCAGGCCGGCGAAGTCCGGGCGGATGCCCAGGATCCACTGGGTGATCGCCACGAAGTTCCACGCGGCGGTGCCGGTCAGCCAGGAGTTCTTGGCCTCGCCGTGGGTCGGCGCGTCCTTGCCGGCGATCATCTGGGCGTAGACGTACGGCTCGGTCCGGTGCACGTCGCTGATCTCTTCGCGCGCCGACGGGTTGATCCGGCGGTAGTAGTCGTACGCCCGGTCGCCGTTGCCCACCATCGTCTCGGCGATCATGATCCACGGGTTGGTGTGGCAGAAGATGCCACCGTTCTCCTTGTAGCCCGGCGGGTACGAGGAGATCTCCCCCAGCTCGATCCGGTAACTGGAGTAGGCCGGCTGCTGCAGCACGATGCCGTGCGGGGTGGCCAGCCGCTCGGCCACACTGTCCAGCGCCTTGCCGGCCAGCCCGTCGTCCAGGCCCACCCCACCCAGCACGCAGATGCCCTGCGGCTCGATGAAGATCTGGCCCTCGTCGTTCTCGCCGGAGCCGATCACGTTGCCGTAGAAGTCGTACGCCCGGCGGAACCAGGCGCCGTCCCAGCCGTGCTCGGTGATCGTCCCGGACATCTTCTCCGCCGCCGCCCGGTAGACCGCCTCCTCGCCCTCGTTCCCGCGCAGGCCCGCGATCACCGCCAGCTCCTTGGCCGCCAGCACGAACAGACCGGCGATGAACACCGACTCGGCGACCCCGCCGGACGCGTTCTCGGTGGTCTGGAACGGCTCGCCCGGAGTGTCGGAGAAGCAGTTGAGGTTGAGGCAGTCGTTCCAGTCGGCCCGGCCGATCATCGGCAGCCCGTGCGGGCCCAGCCGGTCCAGGGTGTACTTCAGGGACCGCTGCAGGTGCTCGTAGAGGGTGACCTCGCTGCCCGGCCGGTTGTCGAACGGCACCCGCTCGTCCAGGAACGTGTGGTCGCCGGTCTCCTTCAGATAGGCCGCCACCCCCAGGATCAGCCACAGCGGGTCGTCGTTGAAACCGTCGCCGATGTCGTTGTTCCCGCGCTTGGTCAGCGGCTGGTACTGGTGGTACGCGCCGCCGTCCTCCTTCTGGGTGGCCGCGATGTCCAGGATGCGTTCCCGGGCCCGCTGCGGGATCATGTGCACGAAGCCGAGCAGGTCCTGGTTGGAGTCCCGGAAGCCCATGCCGCGGCCGATGCCGGACTCGTAGAACGACGTGGACCGGCTCAGGTTGAACGTCGCCATGCACTGGTAGGCGTTCCACACGTTGACCATGCGGTTGGTGTCGCCGTCCGGGGTGCGCACGGTCAGGTTCCCGAGCAGCTGATCCCAGTAGGCGCGCAGGTCGTCGAAGCCGCGCTGGACCTGGGCCGGGTCCAGCCACTTCTCGATCACCGGGCGGACCCGCGTCTTGTTGATCGTCTGGGAGCCCGGCGGGTCGAACTTGTCGTCCTTGGGGTTCTCCGCGTAGCCCAGCACGAAGATCACCTCGCGGGTCTCCCCCGGCGCCAGGCTGACCTTCACATGGTGGCTGCCGATCGGCTGCCAGCCGTGCGCGATCTCGTCCCGGGCGGCACCGGTCTCGACGACGATCGGGCGGTCCCAGCCCCGGTAGGGGCCGAGGAAGGTCTCCCGCTGGGTGTCGAAGCCCTTCAGGTCGTCGGTCGCCGACGTGGCGAAGTAGGCGAAGTGGTCGCGCCGTTCGCGATACTCGGTCTTGTGGTAGATGACGCCGTCGACCACCTCGACCTGGCCGGTGTTGAAATTACGCTGGTAGTTGGTGGCGTCATCCTGGGCGTCCCAGAGACAGAACTCCACAGACGAAAAAAGCGACAATTCCGCATTTTCCGTACGATCGTTGGATACGCGCACTCGCCAGACCTCAAGCGTCTCGTTGAGGGGTGCGAAGTACAGCGTCTCGGCTCGGATTCCACCCCGGGACGACGCGATCTTCGTATACGAGAGGCCATGCCGGCACTCGTAGTCGTCGAGTTCCCGCTCCGGGGTCGGCTGCCAGGACGGCGACCAGTAGTCGCCGGTGGCGTCGTCCCGCACATAGACGTAGCGGCCGCCCAGATCGAGCGGCGCGTTGTTGTAGCGGTAACGGGTCAGCCGCCGCAGCCGGGCGTCACGGTAGAACGAGTAGCCACCGCCCGTGTTGGACACGATCCCGAAATAGGCGTCAGTGCCGAGGTAGTTGATCCACGGCAGTGGCGTGTCCGGCCGATCGATGACGTACTCGCGCTGCTCATCGTCGAATTGCCCGTAGCGCAACAGGTCCTCCCGCGTCGCCGTCGTAGCCACCGGCCCTCCGCCGGTCGGCGTGGGAGCACTTTTGGGAGCGCTCCCATACCGCTCATTTTACCGCCCGGACACCTTCTTGGGACCAGTCCGAAAAGCCCCTTCCGCCGCCGGGCCGCCACGCCTCTCACACAACACACTTCAGTACTCAGGCATACTGAAGGTAGATAACATTGACGGTGTGACCTATCGCCTTGAAATCGTCACCGAGGTACGAGACTGGCTTCATCAGCTTCGCCGAACCGATCGGATAAGCGCCATGCTGGTCGGCCAGGCGATCACCGCGCTGCTCGAAGAAGGCCCCAGCCTCGGAAGGCCATTGGTCGATCGGATCAAGGGGTCGCGCCTGCACAACCTGAAGGAACTCCGGCCCGGATCGACCCGGACGACAGAGATGCGAATATTGTTCGTCTTCGACCCCGGCCGTAATGTGGTTCTCCTGGTCGCCGGTGACAAGGCCGGGCAATGGACCGCCTGGTACCGGCAGGCGATCCCTCTCGCCGAGTCGAGGTTCGCGACCTACCTGAAGGAGAAGGAACAGCCATGAGCAGTACCCATGGGTATGACCGTGACAGTTTCCTCGCCGAGTTCTTCCCCGATGACATGGACCGCGCCGAGGTCGAGGCCGGGGCCCAGGCGCTCATCAACGTGAGCCGTGCCCATCGGCTCGCCGAGATGCGCAAACGTCTCGGTCTGACGCAGGCCGAAGTGGCCGAGCGGATGAACGTGCGGCAGGAGCGGGTCTCCGCCATCGAACGAGCCAAAGTCGACGCAGGCGAACTGCGAACCCTCGCCGCCTACATCGCTGCCCTCGGTGGCCGAATGGAGATCGTCGCCGATTTCGGCGGCGAAAGGCTGGTGGTGGGCTGACCCGCCGGCCCGACTCGTGGCCGGTCGTTTCACGGCACCGGTCCGGTGCCGTG
>NZ_JBNZCE010000029.1:40270-131050 GCF_050589265.1 Actinoplanes sp. G11-F43 | reverse complement strand
CCGGCCGGGCCTTACGGGGTCCAGGGATTGGCGACGGTCCAGGAGCTGTCGGCGGTCAGGGTCAAGGGACGGTCGGGGCCGGCGCCCGCACCGGAGGCGATGTGGGCCTGGGCGTCGTAGTGGCGCAGGAAGCTGCCGGGGAAGTTCAGCGACTCGAAGGTCACTCCGGTGCCGCTCAGGCCGGGACGGGCGCAGAACGTGGCGTCGGCGGCGAACAACGCTGAACCGTCGCTGGACGCCAGGCGGATGCGGCCGGAGGCGTGGCGCAGGAACTGCCCGGGGAAGTTGGCCGACTCCAGGGAGTAGCAGGACGACTCGGCCAGGCCTCGGCGCAGCGTGAACGTGGCGTCCGCCTTCAGCAGGGCGCTGCTGGAGGCGTTGACCGCGGCCGTCCAGCCCAGGCCGTCGGCGTGCCGCAGGTAACGGTCGGTGTAGCCCCACGTGGTGACCTGCAGCGAGCGGCGGGCGTCGTACGGCAACAGGACCGAACTGCGCCACAACGCCGGGTCGGCGACGTTCCAGGTGGCGTCGGCGGCGAACAGCGCGGATCCGTCGTTCGCGGCCAGCAGGACGTTCTCCGACGCGTGCCGGATGAACGAGCCGGGCTGGTTGTACGCCTCGAACGACACCCCACCGGCGGCCAGGCCGGGACGGGCGCACCAGGTGGCGTCGCCGGCCGCGGGATTCGCGTCGATGCGAACCTGACCGGAGGCGTGCCGCAGGAAACGGCCGGGGAGGTTGACCGATTCGAACGAGTGGCAGCGTGGATCGGCGAGACCGGCGACGGTACGGAACGAGGCGTCCTGCCGGGCCCCGTCACCGCTGATCACGTCGGTGCGGGCGAGCGAGTTCGCGTGCCGCAGATGCCGGCCGGTGTGCCCGGCGGTGGTGACCCGGAACGAGCGGACGTGTCCGAGGGTGAGCGGCACCGCCGAGTTCTGGTTGCGGGAGGCCCGGATCAGGTCGGTGAGCGCCGCCCGTACCGCAAGCGTGTCGATCTTTTGAATCCGCCGGTCGTAGGTGAAGAGCCCGTTGTACTCCCCCTCCAGGTCGGTGATCTCGGTGTAGACGAATCCGGACAGGCCCTTGGTGGTCATCAGCCGTTGCGAGTCCCGGATCATGCCGGTGAATCTGTCGTTCAGCTGGGCGTTGCTGAACACCTGCTCGTAGGCGAAGAACTGGTTGTCGGGGCTGTACTCGTGGCCGGGAGTGCGCAGCCCGATGCCACCGAACTCGCCGAGGATCGACACCCGCGACGACGACGGGCGCGGGGCGTCCGGTCCGGTGTAGACATGCCAGTCGATCATGTCGCCGGTGCCGGGGTCGCCCTTGGCGGCGCAGCAGTTGAAGCCGCTGTGCGCGTTCATCAAACGGGTCGGGTCGTAGGCCTTCAGCTCGCGGGTGAGCGAGGCGGTGTCGGCGAGACTCCACTCACCCCAGCCCTCGTTGAACGGCACATAGGTGATCACCGACGGGAACGCCCGGTGCTCGTCGACGATCTCCCGGGCCTCGGTCTGGAACTGGGCGATCTGCGCGGCCGTCCGGTTCGCGTCGAACGGCGGGGTGGACGGCACGTCCTGCCAGACCAGCAGGCCCAGCCGGTCGGCGTGGTAGTACCAGCGGGCCGGCTCCACCTTGATGTGCTTGCGCACCATGTTGAAGCCCAGGTCCTTGTGTTTCTGCAGGTCGAAGAGGAGGGCCGCGTCGGTGGGCGCGGTGTACAGCCCGTCCGGCCAGAAACCCTGGTCCAGGGTGCCGGCCTGGAACACGAACTCGCCGTTCAGGGTGGGCCGCAGCACCCCGTCGACCAGCTTGGTGCCGACCTCGCGCATGCCGAAGTAGTTGATCACCTGATCGACGGTCGCCCCGGCGGCGTTACGCAGCGACACCCGCAGGTTGTAGAGGAACGGATCGTCCGGGGACCACCGGCGGGCGTTCGGCACCGGCACGGTGAACTCGGTGAACCCGCCGGCCGACGAGCCGACCACGGTGGTGCCGTTCATCGCCTCGGCCAGCACGGTGTGACCGGTGACGTTCCCGCGGGTGAACACCCGTACCCGAACGGTGTTGTTCGTGATGTTCGGATAGATGTCGGCGGAGTAGATCGAGGACGTCGCGGTCGGTTCCAGCCAGACCGTCTGCCAGATGCCCGAACTGGGAGTGTAGAAGATGCCACTCGGATTGTTGGTCTGCTTGCCGATCGGCTGTTTCTCGCCGCGCCCGTCGGTCGGGTCGTAGACGCGGACCACGATCTCGTTGGACCCGCCGGTGAGCTGCGGGGTGATGTCCACCTCGAACCGGTCGTAGCCGCCCCGGTGCGTGGTCACCTGGGTGCCGTTGATCCAGACGGTGGCCTCGTAGTCGACCGCGCCGAAGTGCAGCTGGACCCGGCGGCCGGACCAGCCCTGCGGGACGGTGAACGTGCGGCGGTAGAACATCAGGTCACGGTTGTCGCTGCGCATGATCCCGGACAGGGCGGACTCCACCGGGTACGGCACCAGGATCCGTTCCGGCAGGGTCTGGCCGATCGGCGGGGCCGCGTTGCGGTTGACGTTGCCGGCCGCGTCGGTCGCCGGGTTGAGGAACTCCCACTCGCCGTTCAGTGACTGCCAGTCCGGCCGGGTCATCTGCGGCCTCGGATACTCCGGCAGCGGGTTGGTGGTGGAGACCTGGCCGGTCCAGGGCGTGGTCAGCGGGGGTGTCTTCGGGATGATCGCGGCGGTCGCGGGCGGAGCGGCGACGACCAGGCCGGCGGTGGCGGAGATCAAGATCGCGGCGGTACGGGCTACGAGACGGCGCATCGGACTCCTCGGGGAGCGGGAACCGAATCCGGCAAGACCGAACGGTCTCGCACACGGTGGAACACATTCATCCACCGTCGCCAATCTTCTGTCAAGGTTCCGAACCATTCCCGGAACCTGGCGGAAACAGAGCGATGGCCCGAGCCGGATCGACTCGGGCCACCATGGACGCGGATCAGGACGCCGACGCCGAATAGCTGTTGGTGACGAAGTCCAGCCCGCCGCTCGCCGAGGTGATCTCGTAGCCGAACTGGATCTGGCTCAGGGTCACGTCGCCGTACCAGCCGCGGTCCCGGATCCAGTTCATCACGGCGCGGATGTCGACCGTACCGGCGCTGGTGTTGCCGTTGCGGATGAACGAGAAGACCGCGTTCGACCCGTTGGACCCGCGATAGACGGCCCAGGTGTGACCGCCGACGGTGGTGTTGGTCTGGAAGGTGCCGAGCGGACCGACCGGGCCGGTCTTGTTCATCCAGAGCATGATCTCGTACGTGTGACCGTCGGCCCAGATGTCGTAGGCGCTGGTGTACGCCCCACCGCTCGGCACCGTCACGTTGAAGCTGCTGGTGGCACTGCGCAGGGCGCTGAGCCGCTTGTTCACGGTGATGCTGGCGTTCGGGTAGGACTTGATGCCGCCGGTGTTCGGGTGATTGGCCCAGACACCCCAGTTGCTGACCGAGTTGGCCCAGATGGTCTGCGGGCCGGCACCGCTGCCCCAGATGTTGTTGTAGAGGGTGTACCCGTTGCTGGTCCAGTTGCCCCACTGGTCGGACGACCACCAGACGGCGGCGTGCGCGGGGGCCTGACCGATCAGGATCAGCGCGGACGCGAGGAACAGGGACAGGGCGAGTCGGATTCTGCGCATGCTGTGGCTCCTTGGGGGAAGGAGTGTCTTAATCGAAGCGCTTCGATCGGAGATGGGCCCAGATTAAGCCAGAGGCAACACCGGTGCAACAACGCCGTCCACAAAGGAATTACGGTAAGGTCGAATCGGATTGCATCGATTCACTGAGAGGTGCCGACGTGGTGGAGGAGACGGTTCCGGCCGGGCTGGACACCACGACCGCGCATCCCGCCCGGCGCTACAACTACTGGCTCGGCGGCAAGGACCATTTCCCCGCCGACCGCGCCTCCGGCGACATGATCGAGAGCGTGCACCCGACCGTCCGGCTCTCCGCCCGGGAGAACCGGGCGTTCCTGCAACGCTCCGTGCGGTTCCTCGCCGAAGAGGCGCGGATCGACCAGTTCCTCGACATCGGCACCGGCCTGCCCACCGCCGACAACACCCACGAGGTCGCCCAGCGCCGGGTGCCGCAGGCCCGTGTCGTCTACGTCGACAACGATCCGATGGTCGGCGTGCACGCCCGCGCCCTGCTCACCAGCACCCCCGAAGGCCGCACCCGCTACCTCGAAGAAGACCTGCGCGACCCGGCCGCCATCCTCGCCGACCCGCAACTCAAGGAGACCCTCGACCTGGACCGGCCGGTCGCACTCGTGCTGATCGCGGTGCTGCACTTCATCGAGGACCACACCGAGGCCCGTGACGTGGTCCGCGAACTGATGGCCGCGCTCCCGTCCGGCAGCTACCTGGCCGCCTCCAACTTCACCCTCGACTACGCCACACCCGCGCAGGCCGCCGTCGCCCGCGAGATGATCGCCCAGGGCCGGTCCGACGCGCACCCCCGCACCCGCGCCGAGTTCGCCGAGTTCTTCACCGGCCTCGGCCTGATCGGCCCCGGCATCGTCCCCGTCTCCGAGTGGCTGCCCGAGGTCCCCGCACACCAGCGACCATCCGCCGAACAGATCGCCATCTACGGAGCGGTAGGACGAAAACCCTAGATCAACCCCCGATCGCGGTACGTCTGCAGCGCACCTCGCGCATCGGGAAGCCCCTGCTGGAGTCCACTTTGACGGCGCCGTCCGGCACCCATCCGGCGGCCTCGTAGAACCGCCGCGCCCGTGCGTTGGACTCCAGCACCCACAGGATGGCTGCGGGATGGCGGAATTCGGTCAGCCACCGGCGCCATCCCGGCTCTCGCTGGGCCGGCTCCAGGGAATCCAGATAGTCCCGCGGAACGTGGCCAGCGTATGCGGCCTGCCACGTGCGCACGTGCACCACCGCCAGGTCGGCGGCGTCGGCGGGAGTCGCGGGACGGATCGGCACAGGTCAGGAGAATAGTCCCGCGTAGCCGTTGATCGCGGGCTGGCCGCCGAGGTGGGCGTACAGCACGTGGGAGTCCGCGGTGATCTCGCCCCGCCGGACCAGGTCGATCAGGCCGGCCATCGACTTCCCCTCGTACACCGGATCGGTGATCATGCCTTCGGTCCGGGCGGCGAGCCGCATCGCGTCCAGGGTGGTCTCGTCGGGGATGCCGTAGATCCCGGCGTGGTAGCGGTCGTCCAGGATGATCTCGTCGTCGGTCAGGTCGCGGGCACCGATCAGGGCGGCGGTGGCGCGGGCGATCCGGGCGACCTGCGCGTGGGTCTCGACCGGTTTGGCGGAGCCGTCGATGCCGATCACCCGGCGGGGGCGGCCTCCGGCGGCGGCGAATCCGGCGATCATGCCGGCCTGGGTGCTGCCGGTGACCGAGCAGACGATGATCGTGTCGAAGAAGACGCCGAGCTGTTTCTCCTGTTCGATCAGCTCGTACGCCCAGTTCGCGAAGCCGAGGCCGCCGAGGCGGTGGTCGCTGGCGCCGGCCGGGATCGCGTACGGCGTACCGCCGGCGGCTTCGACCTCGGCCAGGGCCAGCTCCCAGCTCTCCTTGAAGCCGATGCCGAAGCCGGCTTTGACCAGCCGCACGTCCGCCCCGGCGAGCCGGCTGATCAGGATGTTGCCGACCTTGTCGTAGACGGCGTCCGGCCAGTCCACCCAGCTCTCCTGGACGAGGACACATTTGAGCCCGGTGGCGGCGGCGACCGCGGCGACCTGCCGGGTGTGGTTGGACTGCACGCCGCCGATGGAGACCAGGGTGTCGGCGCCGTGGGCGAGCGCGTCGGCCACCAGGTATTCCAGTTTGCGGGTCTTGTTGCCGCCGAAGGCGATGCCGGAGTTGACGTCCTCCCGTTTGGCCCAGACGGTGGCACCGCCGAGGTGGGTGGTGAGGCGGTCGAGCCGGTGCACCGGTGAGGGCCCGAACAGCAGGGGGTGGCGCGGGAAGTCGGAGATGCCCATCGGTAACCGCCTAACTCAGTGGGTGGAGGTGGCCCCAGATCTCGCCGTTGACGGTGCCGGCGCGGACGCCGTCGCCGGCGGCCAGGGCCGCGATCAGGTCGTCGTGGAGTCGCACCGACCGGCCGGCGTCGGCCGAGGTGAACAGCAGGCGCTCGGCCCGGCGCACCAGCGGGGTGTACCGCTCGACGGTGCCGGTGGCGGCCTGGTTGCCGTAGACGAGCAGTGGGATGGCGTGCACCTCGTCGTCGGCGGCGAGCGCGGCGTCGGCGTCGCCGGCCCGGACGGCGTCGGCGAACCGGGTGTTGGCCTGGCGCATCGCGGTCAGGTGGGCCGGGGTGAGGGTGGTGGCGGCGTGCCTGACGGCGAGGCCGTGGATGGCGCCGAGCACCGCGGCGGCGTCGGCCACGTCCTTGGCGACGACCTCGGTGACCCGGGTGTAGCTCTGCGGTTTGGTCTCGACCAGGCCTTCGCTGGCGAGCCGGGCGATGGCGTCGCGGATCGGCGCGCGGGACAGCCCGAGCCGCTCGGCCAGCTCGTCGGGCCGCAGGGCGGAGCCGGGGGCGAGGGTGCCGTCCACGATCGCGCCGCGGATCCGCCCGTAGGCGGCGTCCCGCAGCAGGTGCCGTCCGATGCTCTCCACAACTGAAATGTTAGATGTCAGGTGGCGTTCGGACAAGACGAAGATGCCGTGACCGGGCGGCAACCCGGTCACGGCTGGGATCATCGAAGGGTGCGGTCCTGCGGTTCTTCCCATTCTCAGCGACACCCCTTCGGTGCCGCTGAGGACAGTCAACCTCCGCCGGAGGCCCGGCCGTAGGGCCTAACGTCCCTATGGTGAGCGTCACCGGCCAGGACATCCGCGACGCGGTGCTCGGCCTGGTGCCCACCGCCCTGGCGCTGACCGTGGCGTCCTGGCTGCTGATCGGGCTGGACCTGGGCGTCTGGTGGGTGGGCCTGGCGGTGGCGGCGGTGGTCACGGCCGGCGACCGGCTGACCCGGCCGGTACTGCGCCTGCTGGCCCGGTGGTACGGCGCGGTCGCCGCCCTGGTCCTCGGGGTGCTCACCCAGATCCTGCTGGTCGGACTCACCCTGATCTGGATCCCGCAGGTCCGGGTGGACGGCTGGGACACCGTCCTCGGGGTGTTCACCGTGGTCGGCGTGGTCTCGGTGGTGGTGCAGTGGGTGCTCGGGGTGAACGACAGCTCGTACCTGGTCGCCGATCTGCTCCGGCGGGCCCGCCGCCGCGCCCGCCGGCAGGGAACTGCCGCACCGGCCGCCGCCACCGGGCTGGTGGTGGTGCAGATCGACGGGCTCTCCCATCCGCTGCTGCGGCACGGCATCACCAGTGGGGTGCTGCCCACCCTGTACCGCTGGGTGCGGTCCGGCAGCCACGACGCCACCGGCTGGTGGGCCCGGGTGCCGTCGACCACCCCGGCCAGTCAGGCCGCGCTGCTGCACGGGACCAACGACGGCATCCCGGCGTTCCGCTGGTACGACCGGGCGCTCGGCCGTCTGGTGGTGGCCAACCGGCCGGCCGACGCCGAACTGATCGAGAAGCGGGCCTCGGACGGGCACGGGCTGCTGGCCGGTGGCGGGGTGAGCGTCTCCAACATGTTCAGCGGCGACGCGGCCACCGCGCTGATGGTGATGAGCCGGGCCGGGCGGCGCGGCGGGCTCGGCCCCGGCGGGGACTATCTGCGGTTCTTCGCCCGGCCGTTCATCCTGGTCCGGTCGCTGGTGCTGACCGCCGGTGAGATCGTCAAGGAGATCTTCCAGGGGCGGCAGCAGCGGATCCGGGGCATCGAGCCGCGGATCCACCGGCACGGCTGGTACCCGCTGCTGCGCGGGCTCACCAACGTGCTGCTGCGGGATCTGAACGTGGCGCTGGTCGCCGAGCACATGATGCGCGGCGCGCCGGTGATCTTCGTGGACTTCGTCGACTACGACGAGATCGCCCACCACGCCGGGGTGGCCCGGCCCGAGTCGCTGGACGCGCTGGCCGGTGTGGACCGGGTGCTCGGCACGCTCGAACAGATCGCGGCGGCGGCCCCGCGCGGCTACCGGTTCGTGGTGCTGTCCGATCACGGGCAGAGTCAGGGTCCGACGTTCCGCCAGCTCTCCGGCCGTACGCTGGAGGAACTGGTCCGCTCCGGCCTGGACGGACCGCCGGCCGCGACCGTCGCCGCCACCGGTGACGTGGAGGGTTGGGGCCCGGTCAACGCGCTGCTCGCCGACCTGCTCGGCACTCAGGGACCGGTGGGTTTCCTGGCCCGTACGGCCCGGCGGCGGGCCGGCGACACCCGGGCCGGCATGCTCGTCGGCCCGGCCGGCGCCGACGTGGCCGGCTCCGGTGGGGATCTGGTCGTGGTCGGCTCCGGCAACCTGGGGCTGGTCTGGTTCCCGCGGCTGCCCGGCCCGGTCACCCTGGAGGATCTGCGCGAACGATTCCCGGCGCTGATCCCCCGTCTGCTCGCCGAGCCGGGCATCGGCTTCCTGGTCGCGGTCAGTGCCCGCGGCCCGCTCGCGATCGGCCCGCGCGGGGTGCACGTCCTGGCCGACGGGACGGTGCAGGGCGAGGATCCGCTGGCGCCGTTCGGGCCGCGGGCCGCCGGGGATCTGCTGCGGGTGGCCGGTTTCGACAACGCGCCGGATCTGTGGGTGCACTCCACACTCGATCCGAGCACCGGCGAGGTGCACGCGTTCGAGGAGCTGGTCGGCTGTCACGGTGGGCTCGGCGGCGGGCAGAACGAGGCGATCCTGATCCACCCGCACGACTGGCCGCTGGACGGCGACCTCCTCGACGACGGGGTGCTCTACGGCGCGGACCGGGTCCATCAGCAGCTCAAACGCTGGATCCGGGAGGCCCGGATCGAGTGACGGCGGCCCCGGGTACCGCCCATTGGCCCGGGACCGCCGTCAGGTCCGTGCGGTCAGCGACCGGCCTTGGTGCCGGCGGCCTTCTCGGCGCCCGCCTCCTCGGCGGCGCCCTCCTCGGCCTCCTCGGCGCCTTCCTCAGCACCCTGCTCGGCATCCTCGCCGGCGCCCGCGTCACCGGCGGCGGCCTTCGCGTCGGCCAGGGTCAGGCAGGTCTGGAGCAGGGCCTGTCGCGCGGTGTCCACCTCGGCGACGGCGCCCGCGTCCTCGGCGGCACCCTCCTCAGCGGCGCCCTCCTCAGCGGCGCCCTTCTCGGCGCCCTTGCTCTTCTCCGCGGCGCCCTTCTCCTTCGCCGCCGCCTTCAGCAGCTTGGCGTATTTGCGAGCCTGGGCCCGGTTCTCGGCGCGCTCGGCGGCAGCGCCGCCGGCCTGCTCGGCGTCCCCGCCGCCGGCCTCCCCGGCGGCGGCCGCGACATCGGCGGCGAAGGTGTCACACGCCGCCTCCAGCGCGAGCGCGGCCTCGGCGGCCACCTCCTCGGGGGCCTGCTCCTGCTCCTCGACCGGGGCCAGTTCCTCACCGTCGCAGATCACCACGCCGCCGTTGATCTGCAGCTCGGCACAGTTCGCGATGTCGAACTGCTTGCCGTCCACGTTGATCAGCCCGGCCGCCTCGGCCTTCTGGCCACCGGCCTTCTGCTCGGTGCCGGCCGACGCCAACTGCACACCGGTGATGCCGCTGACCACCAGAACTCCGGCTACCACCACGGCGCCGATCGTCTTGCGCCGATTATCCGGGTTCCGTCGGTACGAGCGCGCCCTCATAATCACTCCTCGTCGTTGGACCTCGTTGACCTCGGTCGGGGTGCGATACGGACATAGGAGTCCACGGGGTTCAACGGTCATCAGTGAAGAGTTGACGGAGAGGGCTTTCCGGGCGTACGAAAGCGCAGGTCAGATTGGGTTTTTTCGGGTTCCGGAATTTTTTCTCGGAGTACCACCATTGAGCTACCCGATGACGGCCGCCGATGGGCACTCCCGGGCATGCCTCACGGAGGGTGATGTCAGCGGACTTCGACCTCGTAGAGTGAGTATCCGTAGATGTTGCTGCGCTTGATTCCGGTCATCCGGACGTAACGGGCGGCGTCGCCGGACAGCCCGATCCGCACGGTGCCGCCGGTGCCCGTCCTGGTGGAGTAGACGCGCTTCCAGTCCTCGCCGTCGACCGAGGTCTCCACCCGGTAGGCGACGGCGTGGGCCCGCTCCCAGCGCAGCACGATCTCCGACAGCCGCCAACTCTCCCGCAGGTCGAGCTTGAGCCACTGCCTGTCGGTGAAGCCACTGGACCAGCGGCTGTCCGCGTCGCCGTCGACGGCGTTCCGCGGCGCCCACCGCTCGTCCTCGAAGTCCGAGGCGGTCGCCACAGCGGCCAGCGCCAGGTTGGCGCCGGACGGGTTCGCCTTACCGGCCGGTGGCGGCGCGATGGTGGTCCGCACCGCGGTCGGCGACGCGGTGCCGGCCGGTGACGCGGAGGCGGACGGGCCGGGACTGGGCGCGCTGATCACCGACGGCGCCGGACCACTGGCCGACACGCTCGGTGACCAGGACTGCCCGATGCTCCCGGTGACCGGGCCGGACGCCGTCGCCCCTGCCGAGGCGGTGGCACCGACGGCCTGCCCGGGGCGGAACAGCGGATCGGCCGCGATCAGGCCGGCCGGTATCGCCACCAGCACCGCGCCGCCCGCCGCGAGCAGACCCCAGCGACGCCGACCGGAACGTCTCACCTCGGGAGCCGGGGAATCAGCGGCCGGCGGTTCAGCCGCGGGCGGTGTGATCGCCGGGAAGGCGCCGGTCCGGGTGATCCGTTGCTGGTGGGGGATCTGCGGCATCCGGGTCAGTCGCAGGCTGTCCGCCCGGGACGGTTTGCGCTGCTCCTCCCCCGGCTGCCCGTCGTCGCCGCGGCCCACCCCGTCGCTCCCGCCCACCCCGGATTCCTCCCCCGCTCGATGAGATCCACGCGACCCGGTGATCGCCGCGCGATATCTTGGCCTACCCAGGACACCGCATGATTGCGACAGGGCCGCGCGGGCACTCCCGGTAGGCCTCCGGTCAGGCAAAGGTGCCCATGAAAGTGATTGCAGTCACATCGAGCGTGTCGGTGGTCGACGGTCGAGGAAGTTGCGGAACCGGCGCCGATCAGCGCAAGCCCGGGGTCAGGAAGACCACGGAGGTGCCCCTCGGGAATGGCACGCCCCCGGCACCGTCCTGACGAGTGATCCAAGCCACAATCAATTCCGATTACGGTACGTCACCCCGCCGGCCACCACGGTGAGCAGCACCGGAGACTCGGCGAACTCGTCCGGATCGGCGGTCAGCGGATCCAGGCCGAAGACGGTCAGGTCGGCCCGGCACCCGGGGGACAGCCGGCCCGCCGCACCCACCAGCCCCGCCGCGGCCGCCGCCTCCGACGTGTAACCCTCCAAGGCCATCCGGGCGGTCAACGCCTGCTCCGGCAACACCGGCTCGACCCCCGACCGCCCGGCCGGACGCCGCAGCCGGGCCGCCGCGATGATCGCGCGCGGATCGAACGGCGCGATCGGCCAATCCGAACCCAGCGCCAGACGGGCACCCCGCTCCCGCAGGTCACGGGCCCGGAACGCGCGATCGGCCCGGCGCTTGCCCAACCGGGTCGACCAGTTGTCGGAGTGGTCCGCGCGGGTGTATCCGGTGCAGTGCGTGGGCTGCATGCTCGCGGTCACGTCCAGCCCGACGAACCGCTCGATCAACTCGGACGGCATCGTCTCCAGGTGCTCGACCCGGTTCGGCACCGGCGAGGTGCGGGCCAGACCGGCGTACGTGTCGAGCACGTAGCGGACCCCGGCATCCCCGATGGCGTGCGTGACGATCGGGACACCGTGCCGGTTCAGGTGCCGGACGGCGGCCGTGTAGTCGGCGGGATCCGGCCAGAGGCAGGCCGTCGACTCGCCGTGTGAATCCGGTTCGTCCAGCCAGGCGGTGCCGCCGTCGACCGTACCGTCGATCATGAATTTGGCGCCCTGGACCTGCCAGCGGCGACCCGCCAGCCGCTGCCGGGCCACCACCTCGTCCAGACCGTCCCGGCCCGCGCCCGGCATCACGAACGGCGCGCACCGCCACCGGACCGGCAGCTCGCCGTCCTCCTCCAGAGCCCGGAACAGCTCCAGCGAGTCGCCTTCGAAATCCATCGCGTTCGCCGCCGTCAGACCACACTCGGCCATCCGGTGCAGCAGATCGGTCAACCGGGCCCGGCGATCCGCCGGCACGTCGTCCGGCAGCAGCGTGCGGACCAGATCGAGAGCCTCCAACTCCAGCAGATGACCGGTCGGGCGGCGGTCCGCGTCACACACCACACTCGCGCCGCCGGCGAAGGACCGCGGCCCGGACACCCCGGCCAGCTCCAGCGCCCGCGGGCTGACCAGCGCCGAATGCGCGTCGAACAACAGCAGGAACACCGGGACGTCCGGGCCCACCGCCGCCACCAGCGGGTCGAACGTGATCGGCGCGCCCTCGAACACGTTCGGATCCAGGCCCCACCCCTCCAGCCAGCCGCCCGGCGGAACCGCGCGCAACGCCACGATCAACTCATCGACGGTACGGATCGGCGACAGGTCCACGCCCCGGGTCAGCCCGATACCCATCACCGGGTGGAAATGCCCGTCCACCAGGCCCGGAGTGACAGTGGCCGAACCCAGATCGACCACCTCGGTACGGGGTCCACGCCAGTCCCGGACATCGGTCCGGTCCCCCAGCGCGGTGATCACACCACCGGACATCGCGATCGCGGTCGGGGCGCCGTCACCGGCCAGCGTGTGGATCCGGTCGGCCATCACAATCAGATCGGCGGTGCTCACGTCGGGGCTCCCTCCGGCCGGGCTTCGTATCGCCGTCGGTCACTGTTCAGTACCGGCGTAGCGGCGATCCGGTTCACCCACAGGGTCGCCCCCGGCCGGCCCGCGCCCCAGCCCCCGAACGGGCGTCGGCGCCCCGTCGAGTGACACCCACCCACCAGAAGCACTCTCACCTGCCGGAATCCACGCGGCGTAGTTGCGCCGATGCGAGATCCTTGTCGTTCTGACCTCCTGCTACCCCCGGGAACGGCCACGTGACGACCTCGTACCCATGCCCCTATTGCGGAGCCCCCGCCGCTTTACCGGCCGGATGCCCGGCGTGCGGAGCCGGCCCCGACCCCGAAGCCGCCGAAGTGATCCGCCTCGACGGCGAGATCGTCGACCTCGACCGCCGGCTGACCGACGCCCACGCCCTGATCAGCGATCTCGGCGTCCGGATCCAGCAGGCCCGGATCCGTCGTGGCGATCTGGCCGGGCGGGTGGCCGCACGGCGGGCCGCGCACTTGTCGGGGGCTGCCGCTCCGGCGGCCTTCGCACCCTCTTCCGGTGCGCCCGCCTCGACGCCTGGGGCTCCCGCTGCGGTTCCCGGTGGTCCGGGTTCGGTCCCTGGGGCTCCCGTTCCGGTCTCCGGCGCCTCCGCTCCGGTCGCTGGTGTTCCGGCGCCCGCGCCCCGCGTTCCCGGGCCGGTCCCCGGTCCGTCTGGTTCGGTTCCGGGTGTGCCTGGCCGGGTTCCGGGTGCGCCGGTCCCCGCCGGCGGGCCGTCGTCGTTCTACTCGCCGACGCCCGGGCCGTCCGCTGAGCCGCGCCTCAGCACCATCACCGTGCAGAACGTTCTGTTCACCTTGGGCGGCCTGCTGCTGGTGGTGGCCGCGTCGGTGTTCACCGCCGTCGCCTGGGCCCAGGTGGGGGTGACCGGCCGCGCCCTGCTGCTGGCCGCCGCGACCGGCGCGATCCTGGCGGTGCCCCCGTTCGCCGCACGGCGCGGCCTGACGGCGGCCGCCGAGACCTTCGCCGCCGTCGGCCTGCTGATGATCCTGCTGGACGGTTTCGCGGCGTGGGCCGTCGACTTCCTGTGGGTACGCGACGTCGACCCACCCGCCTACATCGCGGCGGTACTGGCCGTCACCTCAGCCGTCTCCGCCGGTTACGCGAGACTGACCGGCCTGCGCGGCCCACGGATCGCCGCCCTGCTCCTGGCCCAGCCGGTGGTCCCGCTGGTCGCGGCGGCCAACGACGCCGGGATGACCGGCTGGTCCCTGTCGTTCCTGGGCACGCTGGTCCTGAACATCGCCTTCCTGCAACTGCGCCCCTACCGCCTCCGCGGCGCCACCCCCACCGGCTCCACCTCCACCGGCCAGGCCGCCACCGGCGACGCCTCCGCACACTCACCCGCTGCCGGCCACGCCTCCGCCGGGCAGCCTTCCGCCGGGGGCTCTCCTCCCTGGGCCCGGCCGGTCGGTGCGGGGCCACACCCGGGTCCGGGGCCGCGGTCCGCGCCGGGATTCACGGTCGCGCCCGCTCAGCCGGTCACCGTCAACGACGCGCTGCGGGGGATCGCTCTCGCCTGCGGCGCCGGATCGGCGGCCCTCGCCGGACTGATCGCTCTCACCGACGTACTCAGCGTGAACGGTGCCCTGAGGGTCGCCGGCGCCGGCGCCGTCCTGCTGCTCACCCCGATCGCCCTGCTGGTCTGGGCGATCCTGTCCCGGCTCACGGTGGCCCAGCGGATCACTTCCGGACTCATTCTGGTCACCACCGGCATCGTGGGCGCCCGCTGGATCCTGGAACTCCCGATCGGCTCGGCGGCCGCCGCCTGGCCGGTGACCAGGTTCGCGCTGGTCGCCCTGGTTCTCGCCGCAGTGGCCATGCTGCTCCGCCCCCGCCCGTCACTCGCCGGCCCGGAATCGGGACTCACCACGCCAGGCGACCCGCAACCCGCATCCTCCCGGACCGAACCAGCGCCGCACCCGACAACCGGCCCTGGCGCGTCGCACGCCGGAGCCGGCCCGGATGCGCCACCCCGCGGAACCGGCTCGACTGCGGAAACCCGCGACGACGCCCCGGAAGCGACGAGGCCGGAGACCGGCCCCGCGACCTCCACACCCGACATGCCGGAAACCCCGGGAACCACGCCATCCGCGGCCGGGTCGGCGACTCCGATGTCCGGGAACGGGCCGGGGGCCGGGGTGCGCGGGCGTCGCGGCGAAGCGGGTCTGGTGGACCGGGTTCGGGCGGTCTGCGGGAACGGGCCCTGGATCGGCGCGCTGATCGTGGCCGCCGGGCCCGCGATCTCGCTGCTTCTCGGTCTGACGGTGGCCGGTACCCGCAGCCTGGAGGCCTCGCGCCCGCTGCTGGACACCCCGTTGAGCTCGGCGATCGCCGGCGGGCCCGGCCCGGACGCCCTGGTGGGTCTGGCGATCACCATCGCGGCGTTCCTGGTTCTGCTGCCTCGCCGGATCCACTCCGATCTGTTCCTGATCGCCGGTGCCGGTGCGGCGTTGCTGGTCCCGACGGCGTTCCATCTGCTGTGGTGGTCGGCCGCGGTCACCGGGCTCCTGGCCGGTACCGCTGCCCTGGCCCGCGCCGCCCGGTCCGCCTCGGTGGAGACGGCGATCCTGCGGGCGCTGTTGAGCGTCGCGCTGTGCTTCTACGCACTCCTGATCGCTTTCGGCCATCCCGGGGTGGTGGCGGCACTGTTCGCAGCGTTCGCCCTGCTCGGCGCCGGTACCGCCCGGCTGGTGCGCTCCGGCCCGCGCGAGGGCGACATCGGCACCGCCGCACTGCTGGCGGGCCTCGCGGCGACCGGCCCGGCGGTCTGGCTGGCCCTGCTGGCCGCCGACCAGACGGTGACCACCCAGGTACGAGCGTCACTGCTGGTGACCGCCGCCCTGTGCGGGGCGGCGCACCTGGTCGTCAGGTGGTCCGCCCCGGCACGCGGTGGTGTGCCGGTGGGACCGGGTCTCTCCCGGTACGGGCTCGCCGCGCTCGTGGTGGCCCTGCTAGCCATCGCGGGCACCCCGCTGTGGTCGGCACCCGGTTCCGATCCGGTGGTCCTGTACTCCGCGGCGGCGCTGCTCCTGGCCGTTTCGCTGCTGCCGATCGCGGGGGCGCGGGCGCTGGCCGGGGCCGGGGCGGTGATTCCGGGGCTGACGCTGCTGGCGCTGACCGCCGGGGATCTGGCCGTGGTGGTCTTCGAACCGTGGACCGCCGTCTCCGGCATCTGGTCCGGTATCGCGCCCGCCCAGTCCCCGGTGGCCTGGTCGAGTGTGGGCGCGCTGGCGCTGGCCGGGGTCGCGGCGGGCGGTGCGGCCTGGCTGGTGCGGTCGGCCCGGGCCGCGATCAAGGTGGGGGTGGCCTTCGCCGTCCTGCTGGTTCCGCTGGTGCCGGCGGCGGCCGGCGCCCCCTGGCCGGCGGTGCCGATGGCCGCCCTGGCCGGTGGCCTGGCCGGGCTGACCGCGGTGGCGCTGATCCCGGTGCGGCGGGTCGCGACCGATCTGCTGGCCGTGCTGTTCGGGGTGCTGGCGGCGGCCGGGGTGGCCGGTTCGCTGGCCGGGCATGTGGCCACGATCGTCGCGTTCACCCTGGTCGTCGCGGCGTCGGTGGCGGTCGGCGTGGCCGGTTCACTGAGCGCCGTCCGGATGGCCGGCTGGACCACGGGATCGATCGGGACCGTCGTGCTGGCGTACACGATCGCGGATGCTCTTGATCTCGCCTCGGGTGGTGCTGCGCTGGCGATCCTGCTGGCCGCGGCCCTGATCGTGGCCCTGGAGTGGGTGCTGACGTCGCGCCGGCCGGCGGAGGCGTGGGGGCCGTTCGGGGTGGCACACGCGTCTGCGGTGCTGGCGCTGCTGACCACCGAGACGCTCGGCTGGGCCGCCCTGGTGTGCAAACTGTGGGCGCTGGTGCTCACCGTGCGTGCGCTGCGGCCGGGCGAGACGGGCACGATCCGTTTCCGGTACGGCATGACCTCCGGCGCGGTCGCCCTGCTCGGCTGGTGGTTCCTGCTGTGGTCGAGGGATGTCGGGACGACCGAGATCTACACGGTCCCGGCGGCGCTCCTGGCGCTGGTGGCAGGCTGGGTGGCCCGGCGTGGACGGCCGGAGCTGCCGTCCTGGGCGGCCTACGGCCCGGCACTCGCGGCGGCGTTCCTGCCATCGCTGTTCGTGATCGCCGACAGCGCTCCCGACGACCCGCAGTATCCGCGCCGGCTGCTACTCGGCGTGAGCGCCCTGGCGGTGCTGTTGATCGGCGCCCGGGCCCGGCTGCAGGCCCCGGTGGTGACCGGCGGCGGCGTGCTGGTGCTTGTCGCGCTGCACGAGCTGATCCAGTTCTGGGATCTGGTGCCACGCTGGGTGCCGCTCGCGGTCGGCGGTCTGCTGCTGGTGGGCATCGCGACCACGATCGAACAGCGCCGCCGCGACCTGGCCCGGCTGAAGGACGCGATCACCCGGATGACGTGACCGATTCAGTAGACGTCACGGACATACCGTTTGTCGGCGATCAACTGCTTGACGTACGCCGCGGCCGCCTCCTCGTCGAGGCGGCCGTGACCGGCCACGATCTCGTGCAACGCCCGGTCCACGTCGCGGGCCATCCGGCCGGCGTCACCACAGACGTAGAAGTGGGCGCCCGCCCGCAGCCAGGCCCACAGCTGGGCACCCCTCTCCCGCATCCGGTCCTGCACGTAGATCTTGGACCGCTGGTCGCGGGAGAACGCCAGGTCGAGCCGGCTCAGGATGCCGTCGGCGCGCAGAGCCTCCAGCTCGGTCGCGTAGTAGAAGTCGGTGGCGGCCCGCTGCTCACCGAAGAACAGCCAGTTTCCGCCGGGCGCGCCGGTGACCTGCCGCTCCTGGAGGAAGCCGAGGAAGGGCGCGACCCCGGTGCCCGGCCCCACCATGATCATCGGCGTGTTGGGGTCGGCGGGCGGGCGGAAATGCGGGGCCCGTTGCACGTACACCGGAATCTCGGTCCCCTCCCGCGCATCGGCCAGATGCGCCGAGCAGACACCCTTGCGGGGACGCCCGGCCGGATTGCCGAACCGCACCACCGACACGGTCAGACTCACCAGGCCGGGATCGGTGAGCGGGGTCGAGCTGATCGAATACTGCCGTGGCCGCAGGCGTTTCAGCACCCCGGCCCAGTCCGCGGCGGTCGCGTCGACCGGGTGTTCGGTGAGGACGTCGACGGCCTGCCGGCCCCAGGTCCACTTGGCCAGTTCGCCGTCACCGGCCCGGAGCAGGGTTTTGAGCTGCCCGGATCCGTTCCGCTCGGCGACGAACCGGAGCAGGTCGGCGCTGATCCGGGTGATGTCGAGGTGCCTGCTGAGTGCCTCACCGAACGGAACGGACCCGATCCGCCCGAGGTCGATCACGGTGTCCGCGTCGAGGCCGGTGACGGTGAGCCATTCGGCGACCAGGTCGGGACAGTTGACCGGCCAGACCCCCAGCGCGTCGCCCACCTGGTAGTCGAGCCGCCCTCCGGTGTCGAACGTGAACCGCCGCACCTCCTTCCCCGACCCGTCCCGGCTGAGCAGCCGATTCCCGACGAGCACAGCGGCAAGCGGCGCCGCTTTGGAAGGCGCGGCGGCAGCCCTCGCGGCCTCGGGCGCCACGGCTGCGCCCACAGCCTCCCGCGGCGCGGCGGCGGCCCCGGCGGCCCTGGACGGCACGGCGGTATCACCGGCCGGCCGCGCCGGGACCACTTCGTTCGCGCCGGGAACCGGTTCCTTCGCGCCGGGAACCAGTTCCTCCGCGCCGGGAACCGGTTCGTTCTCGGTGAGAACCGCCAGCACCGAAGCGAGCCAGCTGTCGGCGGTCTCCTCGAAGTCCGGTTCGCAATCGGCGCGGGGGGTCAGGCGGACCGCGCCGAGTTCGGCCAGGCGTTCGTCGAGGCGCCGGCCATGACCGCAGAAGTCCGCATAGCTGGAGTCACCGAACGCCAGCACCGCGAATCGGCGGCCGTCCAACCGTGGCGCCGCGTCCCCGGACAGCGAATCCCAGAAACCGGTCCCGTTGTCGGGCGCGTCCCCGTCACCGAACGTGCTGGTCACCACGAGCAGATCGGCCCCGGGATCGAGAAGGTCCGCGGCCGGCCCGTCCATCCCGAGCACACTGACCGGCCGCCCGGTCTCGGCCAGCCGCCCTGCCACGGTCTGCGCGAACTCCTCCGCGGTTCCGGTCTGCGACGCCCACAACACCTGCATGCGCCCCACCCGCGGACCGGCGGTCCCGGCCGTCTCCCGACCCTGATGGGGTACGCCCGGAGCACGGCCCCACCCCGACGCCTCCGGCGGATGTCCTTGACATGGAGCTTCCGATGCAGTGTCCCGCTCGGTGACCACAGTCGACAGCAGCCCCGCGAGCAGCCCGTTCACCCACATCGCCGTCGCCGGGTCGAAGGGCGCGGCCGCCGGCAGCACCATCGGCCCGGTGCGTTGCCCGGCCCCGGCGAGCAGACCGGCCAGATACCGGCGCTGCCCCTCGTCGAGGGTGGGAGGAGTGGGGTCGAGCCCGAGCCACGCATGCAACCGGCCGCCCGCCGTGACGGAACGGGCGTCTCCCCCCAGAAGGGCGGAAGGAAGGGCGGCGGCAGTGGGCGAGGTGGCAGCGGCAGCCAGCGGAACGGGGGTGGCGGCGGGCGGAACGGGGGTGGGCGGCGCGACGGCGGTGGGTGGGATCGCGGAGGCGGGTGCGGCGGGTGGGCCGACACGGGTGAGGGTGACCGCGCACACCTTGAGTTCCGGCTGGAAGGAGAGGGGGTCCACGGCGTCGCTGGTCACCGCGTTGACGCTGACGTATTCGCCGAAGAGGTCGTTCCAGTGGATGGGGGCGAAGCACGCTCCGGGTGTCACCCGGTCGGTCAGGGTGGCCGGCAGGACGGCCCGGCCCCGGCGGGAGGTGATCTCCACCTGGTCGCCGTCGCGGATGCCCAGGGTCGCCGCCGTCGCCGGGTTGAGCTCCAGGAACGGGGACGGGTTGAGACGGTTGAGTCTGGCGATCCGGCCGGTCTTGGTCATGGTGTGCCACTGGTGCTGGAGACGGCCGGTGTTGAGCACGAACGGATAGTCGTCGTCGGGCATCTCGGCCGGATCCACGTGCGGGCGGGCGAAGAACACGGCCCGGCCGGACGGGGTGGCGAAGCGCAGGCCGCCGTCGGGGGTGCGGTAGCGGATCGGGTTGCGGGACGGGCCGTCGACGGCGGCGGGCCACTGGACCGGGCCGCCGTTGAGCCGTTCATACGTGACGCCGCTGAGATCGTACCCAGTCGCGGGGTTGGTGAAGGTTTTGATCTCGTCGAGGATCTCGGCGGCCGACTCGTAGGCGAACGCCGGGCCGTACCCCAGCTCGGTGGCGATCCGGGCGATGATCCGCCAGTCCGGGAGGGCGTCGCCCGGCGCGGGCACGACCGGGTGGACGAGGGTGAGCGTGCGCTCCGAGTTGATCATGATGCCGTCCGTCTCGGACCACATCGCGGCGGGCAGGGCGATGTCGGCGTACGCGCCGGTCTCGGTCTCGGCGAAGGCGTCCTGGGTGATCACCAGTTCGGCGGCCTCCAGGCCGGCGATCACGGTGCGCCGGTTGCCGACCGACGCGACCGGGTTGGTGCAGACGATCCAGCACGCCTTGATCCGGCCGTCGGCCATCTGCTCGAACATGTCGATCGTGCCCTTGCCGACCTCGGTGCGCAGCGTCCCGCCGGGCAGTCCCCAAGCCCGCTCGGTGAACGCCCGGTCGGCGGGGACCAGCACCGATCGCTGTCCGGGCAGCCCGGGGCCCATGTAGCCCATCTCCCGCCCGCCCATCGCGTTGGGCTGGCCGGTGAGCGAGAACGGCCCGCCGCCGGTACGGCAGATCGCGCCGGTGGCCAGATGCAGGTTGATCAGGGCATTGGTGTTCCAGGTGCCGTGGGTGCT
This sequence comes from Actinoplanes sp. G11-F43, assembly GCF_050589265.1. NCBI lineage: Bacteria > Bacillati > Actinomycetota > Actinomycetes > Micromonosporales > Micromonosporaceae > Actinoplanes > Actinoplanes sp. G11-F43. Next base: position 110,405 of record NZ_JBNZCE010000029.1, on the reverse strand, counting down.
CTGGTTGAGGCCCATGGTCCAGAGGCTGACCCAGTTCTTCGACGCGCCGATCCACGCGGCCGCCGTGCGGATGTCACTCTCGGACAGGCCGGTGAGCGAGGCGACCCGATCCGGCGGGTAGTCGGCCAGGAACTCCGGCATCGCCTCCCAGCCCTCGGTGTGGGCGGCGATGAAGTCCAGGTCCGGTTCCAGCAGGCCCAGCAGCCCGTTGAGCAGGGCCAGGTCGGTGCCGGGCCGGATCTGCAGGAAGAGGTCGGCCTTGTCGGCGGTCGCGGTGCGCCGCGGGTCGACCACGATCAGCTTGGCGCCGGCCTTGACCCGGTCCATCATCCGCAGGAAGAGGATCGGATGGCAGTCGGCCATGTTCGATCCGATCACCAGGAAGGTGTCGGCGTGGTCCAGATCGTCGTACGACCCGGGTGGCCCGTCCGCGCCGAGCGAGAGCTTGTAGCCGGTGCCCGCGCTGGCCATGCACAGCCGCGAGTTGGATTCGATGTTGTTGGTCCCGATGAATCCTTTGACCAGCTTGTTCGCCAGATACTGGGCTTCCAGGGTCATCTGCCCGGAGACGTACATCGCGAAGGCGTCCGGTCCGTGCTCGTCGATGATGGCGCGCAGTCGCCGGGCGGTCTCGGTGATCGCGGCGTCCACCCCGGTCGCAGTGGCCGGCCCGCCCCGGCCGGCCCGGATCAGCGCGGTGTCCAGGCGGCCGGTGGCGGCGAGCAGGTCCGCGCTGGTGGCGCCCTTGGTGCAGAGGCGCCCCGCGTTGGCCGGATGGTCCCGGTCGCCGCTGACCTTGAGCGGTCCGCCGTCGCGGCGTTCCAGGACCATGCCGCAGCCGACGCCGCAGTATCCGCACACGGTTCGCACTCTGGTCACGCGGCCGAGCCTAGGAAGCCGCGGTTTCCGCCTGGTCACTTCGGGGTGCGCCGCCGATTACCCCGGGATCACGTCGCGGCGGCCCCCGTTGTGAGGACCGCCGCGATGTCAGTGCCGGATCAGGATTTGACCTCGGCGGTCTCGTCGTCGTCCTTGGCGGCGTGCCGGCCGCCGCCGGTCCACTGCGCCGGGGCGGTGGCGGGCGCCGGGCCGGAGCCGCTGCGGGTCACCATGATGCCGCCGATCACCGCGAGGAGCACACCGAGCACACCGAGGCCGATCGGGCCCCACAGGCCGGCCGCGTTGAGCAGCAGCCGGTTCGAGCGGGCCGACTCTACCGCCTTGGTCACGGTGTCCTCGGTGTAGACGAAGGTGGCGTCCAGGATGTCGATCGAGCGCCCGTCGTCCGACACGAGCTGCTTCTTCTGCTGCTCCTGGACCCGGATGTACTGGCCGGTGGTGGGCTCGACCCACACCGTCCGGGTGTTGCTGTAGTTGACCCGGCCGGTGGTGGCGCCGGGGATGAGCTGGCCGAGCAGCAGGCCGATCCGGTCGGCCGGCAGCTTCTGCGTCTCGTCGGTCAGGCTCTGGGTGAACTGGAGGGTCTCCAGGCCCTGGATGTCCTCGGTCTTCACGAACTGCACCGGGCGGGCTTCCAGGATGTCCCGGTCGAAGATCTTGTACTCGCCGTCCTGAGTGGTGCCGAACGGGAACTTGTAGACCTGGCCCTCGTAGTTGACGCCCTCGCGCTGGCCGCCGGTGTCCAGCCACTGGTCGGCCCAGGTCTGGGCGGCGCCGGACTTGCGGTCCACCGCGAGCGAGGTGCTGTACGCCTGGACCAGCTCGGCGTTGTCGGTGCGCTGGACCTGCTGTCCGCCCACCCACACCAGCGCGCTGCCGTCCAGGTCACCGTCCAGCTTGGCGGTCTTGTCCGGGTCCACCTGGACGGTGATCGTGGAGCGCAGGTCGCCGCTCTCGACGGTGACCGCCCCTTCCTTGACCTGCATGAACCGCGCGTTGGGCGCCTCGGCGACCGACTGGGTCATGGCCATGTCGTACGGCAGCTGCTTGGCCGTCGGTGCCACGACGAAGGCCAGACCGCCGGCGAATACCAACGCCAGGACGCCGAGGCCGAACAGCGCGGTGCCGATGACGCGGGACTTCATATGTCCTCCACGAGGGGGAAACGAGAAAGTGGCAGGGGTGTTGTATAAGCCGAGCTTGCAGGAGGTTACTACTGAGTCACATCCGGAAGCGAGACCCTGGACACATCTTCCTGAACGAAGGTTGAAACGGACTCGCCCTCACGTCGCAGCACGACGGTGAAATTCCACGTGAGAACCTCCCGCAGCACCGGAACCGACGCCACCCACTGCGCCCACCAGGGGTGATAGCGAGGGATGATATCGATGACGGTAATCGCGCCGGCACGCCGGGCGGCCCGGGTCCAGCGCATCACCCGGGCGGCGCTGACCGGGAAGAGCGTCTCCATGAAACGGTTCTTCGGCTCCCGGCCGTGCTTGCGCAGATAACGGGCCCGGGCCCGGGCGCCGCCGAACCAGTGCCGGAACGGCCCGGTCTCGTGGCCGCCGTGCGGGGACCACCACGGGGTGTACGACACGAAGACGGTCCCGCCGGGCCGGGTCACCCGGACCATCTCGTCGAGCATCGCCTCCGGGTCGTCGACGTGTTCGAGCACGTTGGACGAGTAGGTGACGTCCAGGGCGCCGGTGCGGATCGGCAGGGCCGTACCACTGCCGCTGATCATGCCGTTGACCTTGGCGCCGTCCTCGGCGAAGTCGCCGACCCCGGGATCCAGGCCGATGTACGTGGCTCCGGCCTTCTCGAACTCGCCGGCGAAGTAGCCGGGCCCGCCGCCGACGTCCAGCACCCGGGCGCCGGTCAGGTCCACATAGGCCCCGAGCTGGGCGACCGAGTCGGTGGCCAGCAGCGAGTAGAACCGGTCCGGGTCGCTCTGCTCGACCAGGAACGTCCGGAACAGCGTCACCGACCGGCCGAGCGTGGCCCGGTAGTGGCTGACCGGCTGCTCGGACACCGAGATCTCCTTCTCCGGGCGGCCGGACGAGGGTGCCGCCGCGGCCGCGACCGCGCACACCAGGGTCAACATCGACAACTGCACGGCGGCGCCGTACGCCCACTCCTGCCCGTCGCCGAGCAGCCGCCCGCTGACCGCGAGCACGATCGCGGTGAGCGCGCCGGTCAGCGCGATGCCGGGCAGGTATCCGGGCCGCACCTGCCGGATGATCAGCATGGTCAGCAGCAGCGCGGCACCGGCCGCGCCACCGAGCAGGACCGCGAGCACCAGCAGCGGGACGACCATCCACGCGCTGCCGCCGGGGATCGCGGTGAACACCCGGGCCAGTGGCGCGGCGGCCGGGACGACCCGGCGGCGGGCCGGGACCAGGGCCAGGATCGCGATCAGCAGCACGAATCCGGCGCCGGCCGCGAGACCGGCCCGGTACGGCTCGTCCGGGGTGAAGCGCAGCGTGACCGTGCCGCCCTCGCCGGCCGGCAGCACGAACGCCTGCTGCCAGCCGTCCACCCGGACCGGGCGCAGCGTCGCGCCGTCCAGTTCGGCGGCCCAGCCGGCGTTGTGGTTCTCGGTCACCACCAGCAGCGACGCGGCTCCGGCGCCGACCGTGACGGTGCGCTCGGTGGCCCGCCACTCCCCCACCGTCACGTCCCGGCCGGTGACCGCCGGAGTCGTGACCCCCTCGGGAACGAGCGCGGCCGAGTCGATCACGAACGCTGCCGACGGGAGGGTGCGCAGGTGCTGGTCACCGGCCTTGAGCGGGACCGAGTCGCCGGCGAAGTCGTCGCACACGGTCACCGGCAGCGGCCGGTCCGCCCGGATGTCGCCGAGGGTTCCGGTGACCGAGGTCGGGTAGGTGACGCCGCCGATCTGCACCTTCGGGCCGCTGCCGCACGGGACGGCCAGCCGGGTCCGGTCGGTGGCCGGGGCGAGCATCCGGCCCAGGGCGGGGATCTCGACCTCGGCGATGCCGGCCGGCGCCGACCAGCCGCGCCCGCGGTCGTCGGCCACCACCTTCCGCGCGCTGAACACGTCGACGGCGATCTCCAGCCGGTCGGTGACCACCGCCGGGAACCGGACCAGGCCGTCCGCGCCCACCTGCGCCGGGGTCTCCTCACCACCGGCGCGGATCACCACCTGGCTGGGCAGGGCTGCGGCCGGGACGGCCGGCACCACCAGGCGTACCCGGTCGATCCGCCGTTCGCCCTTCCAGCGCAGGGTCAGGGCCGGGTCGTCGTCGGTCGGTTCGGCCAGCCAGGCGGTGGCCGGGTCGCCGTCGATCGCGGCGTGCGCGCCGACCGTCACGTCCCCGGTGAGCACCGTGGAGGCTGTGGCGGTGACCCGCCGGGCCAGCGGAACCGTCCCGTTCGGCCGGGCCCGCGCGGTCAGCCGCAGCTCGTAGTCGGCGTCGACCGGGGTCGTGAAGTACCTGTCGATGCCGAGCGGCTCCTCACCGCGGCGGGCCAGGAACTGGTCGCAGCGGATCTCGGCCCGGTCCGCGGTGGCCGCCGGGTAGCACGAGCCACGCTCCTGGACCGCGCGGGCGAACGAGTAGACCGGGGCGGTGCCGGTGGTCTGGTCGCTGGGGGCGCGCAGGGCGCGTTCCGCGGTCAGGCCGGGGATGCCGAGTTCCCGCAGCGCGACGGCGCCCTCGAAACCCTGGCGCAGGGCGAGCACGGTGACCCGGACCGCGGTGGTCAGGCCGGGCAGGGTGGAGAGCTTGTGCGGTCCGGCGGTGGACGGCACCGGCCGGTCCACGATGCCCTGGTCGGTGGTGATCCGGACGAGCGCCACCGAGGCGGCGAACCGCACGTCCGCGGCGAAGTCGACGGTGATCTCGGTGACCCGCTTGGCGGTGCCCAGCTCGACGTCGATCCACTGGCCCTCGCCGGTCTGCAGCGGATCGGACCGCCAGGCGGTGCCCCGGTCGCCGTCCAGGGCGGCGAACGGCAGGCCGGACGGGTCACTCGCGCCGACCGTGTCGGCGAAGGCGACGCTGCTGGACGCGGTGACCGAGCGGATGCCCTGGTATTCGGCGACGGTCTGGTGGCCGTCCGGATCGAACGGGATCAGGTCGTCGCGGACCCGGCCCTGCCGGCTCTTCTCGGCGGTGGTCAGGGTCGGGCTGACGTTGTCCCGGACCCGGCCGATGTTGAGTTCCCGGCGGCGCAGCCCGTCGGTGACGATGCCGCGGGCCGTCGACTCGCCGTCGGTCAGGCCCAGCTTCCCGGTCGCGTCGCCGGCCAGCACGGTCGGCTGCCGGCCGTCCAGCAGGTCCTGTTCCAGCACGCCGAGCAGCGACTCGGGGCCGCCGCTGAGCACCGGAACCCCGGCGAGCGGCGTCGCCGAGACGGTGGGGACGTCCGCGCCGACCTGGAAGATCTCGATCGACGGGACCGAGGCGTCGTTGTCGACCGGGCTGCGGCCGACACCGCCGGCGCCGACCAGCGGCCCGAACTCGGCGGCGGGGGTCAGGCCGGGGGAGCCCTGGACGGCCCGGCGCACGGTGGCGATCGGTGGGGCGTCCGCGGCGAACCGGTCCAGGTCGTTGCGCAGCAGCAGATACTTGTAGCCGTTGCGGGCCAGGAACTCGGCCAGCGCCGGGGAGCCGCGCCCGTGCGCCAGCACCGCCTCGACGGTGTCCATCACCCGGGTGTTGCCCTCGGAGCCGAGCGGGATCTGGTTGCGGGTCGACCACGGCGCGCCGGCCAGCGGCTGCATCGGCTCGTCCACGGTCCGGCCCCAGGTGTTCTGGGCGAAGCCGGAGCCCGGGACGACCAGGGTGCGGGCCTGCGCGTCCCGGTCGGTGAGCCAGGACGCGGCGTCCCGCCAGTACGACGGCAGGCCGGTCCAGCCCGGACCCGGGCGCAGCAGCGTCATCCCGGCCGGGAGGGCCGCCACCACCAGCAGGAACGCGACCAGTGGCGCGGCCGGCACCCGCAGTCCCCAGCGCCGCCACGGGATGGTCCGGCTGGCCGCGTAGGCCAGGCCCAGCGCGACCGGCAGCCGCAGCACCGGCTCGAACTTGTGCACGTTGCGCAGCGGGGCGAGCACCCCGTCCAGCAGGTCGCGGACCACCGGCGCCAGCGGGCTGCCCAGCGTCCCGACATAACCCATGGTCAGCAGGGTCAGGCCGGTCAGCGCGCCGATGATCAGGAACCGGCGCTCCGGCATGCCGCGCGCCGCCAGCCCGATCAGGCCGATCGCGGCGACCAGCGCGGTGGCGGCCATCAGGACCGGGTTGTCGACGAGCGTGTAGCCGGCCGGCCACCACGGATCGCCCTGCACCACGTAGCCGACCCACTGGTTGGTGCCGCGGGTGGCCTGGAACAGCGAGGTCACCGCGGTGGTGGTGCCGGACGACTCGATGAAGTCCAGGAACGGCAGGCTGTACTCGCCGAACAGCAGCAGCGGGATGATCCACCACAGGGTCACGCCGACCACGCAGAGCACCCACCAGGCGATCAGTTTCGCCAGGTGCCGGTCCCAGCGGCGGGTGATCAGCCACAGTCCGGGCAGCACCAGGGCCATCACCACGGCGGCCGCGTTGATGCCGCCCATGAAGAGCACGGCCAGGGCGGACAGCGCGGCGGCCCGGCGGGCCGAGCCGATCTGCCGGTACCGCACCAGCGGCAGCATCGCCCACGGCAGGAAGACCACCGGCAGCATCTCCGAGGAGAGCGGGCCGATCTCGGTGAGCATCCGCGGGGCCAGCGCGTACGCCAGCGCGCCCACGATCCGGCCGCCGTCGGTGCCGATCCGCAGCGCCCGGGCCAGCAGCAGGGTGCCGAAGTAGGCGGCGCAGAGCAGCACCGCGCACCAGACGCGCTGGGTGATCCACGGTGGGATGCCGGCCAGGTCACCGGCGGCGAAGAACGGGCCCATCGGGAACAGGTAGCCGTACGCCTGCTGCTGCAGTTCGCCGGAGGTGGCCCACGGGTTCCACAGGTGCAGGGCCCGGGACATGAACCCGATCGGGTCCTCGGCCAGGTCGAGTTTGGTGTCGAAGGTGGTCCGGCCGGGCCGCTGCACGAAGGCGATCACGACGAGCACGAGGGCGCCGAGGATCGCCGGCAGGTGGCGGCTGGGGCTGGGTGGCGTGGTCACGGTGGTCGCGGTGGTGGTGGTCCGCTCCCGGAGGGCTGCGGTCATCGGCGGCACTCCGGGGGCAGGCAGCTGAATTCGGCGAGGGCGGTGTAGAAGATCTGGCGGATGCCGGACGGCTTCTCGGTGAGCGCGACCCGCCCGCCGGTGGCCTTGGCGATCTGGTTGAGTTCGGCGGCGTCGATCTCCGGGCCGACGCCGATGAACAGGATCGGCAGCGGGCGTTTGCGGTCCACGAGTCCTCCCAGCTCACGGAGCAGGGCGGCGCGGCCGATGCCGCTCGCGTTGTCGTCGGTGCCGTCGGTCAGGATCAGCACCATGTTGATCCGGCCGGGGGTCCAGTTGCGGGTGCCGTCGCGGTAGGCGGCCAGCGCGGTGTCGTAGAGACCGGTCCGCCCGTTCGGTTCGGCCCGCATCCGGTCGATGCGCCGGATGATGTCGTCGCGGCGCGGCCCGATCGGCCCGACCGGGACCACCTCGCGGTAGTCGCGGCGTCCGTCCAGATCGGTGGAGAACTCCCAGACGCCCAGCTCGGTGGTGGGCAGCATCAGCTTCACCCCGTCCTGGGCGGCCTTGACGGTGGCCTGCATCCGCGACTCGGCGGAGCCCGGCACCACCGCCTCCATCGACCCGGAGACGTCGAAGACGGCCAGGATGCGGGCGCTGATGTGCACTCCGCCCCAGGCGTTGAGCAGGGCTTCGGCATCGGTGACGGCGGGCAGGGCGGCCGGGGCGTAGGTCCCGGTCCGCACCCGGGTCCCGGGCGGGACGTCGGCCGGGGCGGCACCCACCGGGGTACGCAGCCCGTGCCCGGTGAAGACGTCGGCCCCGTCGGTGGCGAGCATCGCCCGCAGCAGTGCGGTGGCGTACTCCCGCTGGTCGTCGCCGGAGGCCAGCACCGCGTACGGGTAGTCGGGGCTGGGCACCGCCTTGCCGGGGTAGACCGCGATCTGCTTCGTCCCGCCGCCGGCCGCGAGCAGCACCCGCTGCTCGGTGCTGACCACCGCGGTCTCGTCCGCGCCGGGGCCGGCCGGGTCGGGGGCGGCCTCACCCGCGGTGGAGACCGTGGTGGGCGAGAGCCGCCGCATGATGCGCGCGGCTCCGGCGTCGCTCCCGGCGACGGTGCGGATGCCGACCAGGGCGCCGAAGCCGAGCGGGCTGGTCGCCGGGTCGGGCAGGGCGATCGGGACCGGCGGTTTGGCGGCGCCGACCAGCCGGGCCCAGGTGGCCCGGCCGCCCAGGCGTTTCGCGGTCCGCTCGTCGAGGGCGAGCACGATCGGGCTGGTGGCGACCGAGACGCCCTCGGCCGGCACGTGGAAGGCGCCGGTGGCGCGGGCCCGGCGCAGCCACAGTGTCGACTCGGGCAGCCACACGTCCGGCGCCTCGGTGATCGCCGGTGCCGCGGACGCGGACGCCGTACCGGAGGCGGCGGCCGATCCGGACGCACCGGCCGAACCGGAGGACGACGGCGAGGCGACGATGTCGGTGGCGGTCCGGGCCACCGCCCGCAGCACCTCGGCCGACTCGCGTTCCTCGACGACCAGATCCAGGCACGGGTCCCGGCCGGTCAGCCGGGCGGCGATCGCCCGGACCGGCGGGGCGATGCTCGGGGCCGCCGCGACGCGCAGCGAGGTCCGCTCGGCGCAGTTCGGATCGTTCCGCGTTCGATCGAGATAAGTGAATCCGGACCAGCCCGCGAGAGTCGCGATCAGAGTGACGCTCAGCAGCGTGACCGGCCAGAACTCCGGACGCGCTCGGAGACTCCCATCGCTCACGCGGTTCCTCCCGTTGTAACGCGACCGTTGCGATTGTTCCCAGAGCTGACCTACTGTGACGCGACCGCGAATCGTACTCGCTAGTAGGGATGGCAGAGTAGACCATGACGGATGCCTGCGGCGGTCACGTCCTGTTCCTGAACTGGCGGGACACCGAACACCCCGAGGGTGGGGGCTCGGAGCTCTACCTGGATCGGGTGGCCACGGAGCTGGTGCGCCGCGGCAACCGGGTGACGCTGCTCTGCCAGGCACACGGCACCGCACCGGCGGAGGAGAGCACCCCGGCCGGGGTGCGCATCGTCCGCCGCGGTGGCCGGCACACCGTCTACCTGATGGCCGCCCTCGTCTACCTGATCGGACTGCTCGGCATCGGACCGTTGTCCCGCCGCCGTCTCGGCCGACCGGACCTGATCATAGACGTCGGCAACGGCATCCCCTTCCTCAGCCGCCTCTGGGCCCGCCGGCCGGTGATCGTCCTGATCCACCACGTGCACCGGGAGCAGTGGCCGGTGGTGTTCGGCCCGCGGGTGGCCCGGATCGGCTGGTGGATCGAGTCGGTCCTGGCGGTCCGGGTCTACCGCCGCTGCCAGTACGTCACGGTCTCCGAGTCGACCCGCGAGGAGCTGATCGGCCTCGGCGTGGACCGGCAGCGGATCGCGGTGGTGCACAACGGCACACCGGAGGTGACCGGGGAACCGGTGCCGCGCACCGCCCACCCGAGCCTGATGGTGCTGGGCCGGCTGGTGCCGCACAAGCGGGTCGAGTTCGCGCTGCGGGCCACCGCGCTGCTGGCCGTGGAGATGCCCACGATCGAGCTGGTGGTGGCCGGGCAGGGCTGGTGGGACGAGCCGCTGCGGCAGCTCACCGACGACCTGGAGCTGGGTGACCGGGTGCGGTTCACCGGCTTCGTCACCGAGGAGCGCAAACACGAGCTGCTGTGCCGCTCCTGGCTGCTGCTGGTGCCGTCGCTCAAGGAGGGCTGGGGTCTGACCATCGTGGAGGCCGGGGCTCGGGGCACACCGTCGGTGGCGTTCCGGTCGGCCGGCGGGGTGGCCGACGCGATGGTGGACGGCGAGACCGGCATCCTGGTGGAGAACGAGTACGACTTCTTCCGGCGGGTCCGTTCGCTGCTGCTGGACACCGGGCGGCGCACCGGGATGGGCGGGGCGGCGGCGGTGCACGCGCGCCGGTTCACCTGGGAGAAGGCCGGGGCGGCGTTCCACGACGTGGTGACCGGGCAGCTGGCCGGGGCACGGCCGGCCCCGCTCCCGCAGCCGATCCCGCGGCAACCGGTCCGGGAATGACGTCAGGCGGCCCCGTCCGAGGACGGAACCGCCTGCCGGTGCCGCTCAGCGCTTGCCGTAGACCGCATCGCCCTGCTGCGGATCGGTGTCGCTCACGCTGGCGACGTGGTCAGCGGACGGGTTCACGGCGCCAGCAGCCGCGAACACACCGACGACGCCGAGGATGCCCGCGGCAAACGTCGCAATGACGAACGTGGCCAGTTTGGCCATGATCTTCCCTCCCAATAATTCAATGGGTGCGCGGACCGTACCACGATCTACTGCCCAGTAGCAGTAGTGCGATAACGGCCCCGAGGACAACGAGACCGGCCGATATGTGGGCGCCCAGGGCCAGCGTCCGCCCCGAGCCCTCGGCCACACTGGAGGCGGCGGCCGGGTTCTCCCACAACTGGAGATGGGGGCCGTCGTACACCAGGCGCAGTCCGGTCAGCGTCGGGGCGGCCGGTTCGCCGCCGCCCCGGCGCACCAGCACCCACCGGGTGCCGGCCTCGGCCGCCGGACGGCCGGCCGCCAGCAGCTCCGCCACCGCGGCGGCCCGCGGGTTCTCGCCGGCCACGGTCACCGCGCCGACCCGCAGCGCGTCGTTCATGATCACCGGCGCGTCCAGGTAGCGGGGCGCCGGATCGCGGATCACCACGCCGTTCGCCCAGGCGTACCGCTGATAGCCCTCGAACGGCAGCGACAGCACCTCGCCCGGCGCCCCGGCCACCCGCGCGGCCACCACGTCGAAGTCCGCCGGGTACCGCACCGGCCGCAACTCCCCCATCGCCCCGAACGCCAGATCCGGCAGCAGCACCACCGGCAGCAGCGCGGCCCCGGCGAGCACCACCCGGCCCGCGGACGCCTCGAACCGGCGGGCCGTCCAGGCCGCCGCGCGCTCCGCGCCGAGGGCGAAACCCAGAGCCAGCACCAGCGCGTACGGGATCAGGAACTTCTGCCCGTCGCGCAGCAACCCGGCGCCCGGGACGTGCACGACAGCCCACTCCAGCGGCCCGGCCAGCGGTGACGCCCCGGCCCCGGCCAGCAGGAACCCGCCGGCGGCCAGCACGAACAACCGCCCGGCCGCGTCCGGCATCCGCCGCCGCAGCACCGGCAGACCGGTCGCGGCCACCACCAGCACCAGCAGGGTGACCAGCGGGACCAGCACCGACGCCCGGCTGGCCGGCACCGTCTGACCGTTCCAGATCCCGCCGGTCCCGGCCAGTGCCACCCAGGCCCCGGCCCAGTTCTCGGCCCGCGCGGCGAACTGGGCCACCCCGGCCGGATCCGATCCGCCCCCGGCCGGATTGGCCAGCGCCGCCACCAGCCAGGGCGCGTTCAGGACGGTGAGCGCGGCCAGCGCCACCGCGGTCACCCGCCGGCGTATCGGGAGCAGCACCGCGACCGTGACCAGGGCGATCAGGCCACCGGTCGGGGTCAGCGCGGCCGGGGCGGCGGCCAGCACCAGCCGGGGCAGGGCGCCACGCCGGGAGTCCCGCAGGTCCCGGGCGGCGATCACCAGCCAGGGCAGGCAGCCGTACGCCAGCAGCAGCGCCCACTGTCCGATCAGCAGCCGCTCGGCCAGAAACGGTGTCCACGCGTAGGCCAGCGCGGCCACGATCCGGGGCGCCGGCCGCTCGGTGGGCAGCAGCCGGGCCGCACCGAGCGCGGCCAGGTAGACGATCGCGACGAGGGCGATCCGCTGCACCAGCCAGCCGGGCACCGCCAGACTCAGCAGCGACACCACGGCGTCCATCGGCACCGCCCGGGGCAGGGCGCCGGCCGGGGCGATCATCTCCCAGTTCAGCGGCTGCCGGGGGACGAAGGTCATGTCGTACCGCAGCACGTAGCCGGGAAGGGCGAGCGGCGCCAGCACCACGGCAGTCACCGCCCCCGCCACCCCGTGCAGGACGAGCCCGCCGCGCACGGTCAGCCCACCGGCTGGGGCACCAGCTCGCCGATCTCGATCTCGTCGGTGCAGAAGCTGGCCTTCGGATCCTCGACGGTCAGCTCGACCTCGTCACCGTCGACCATCCGGAGCATGAACATGGCGTTCAGGCCACGGTGGACGTCGAACGCCATCGCCGGGCGGTGCCCCACCTTGATGTACGCGGTGGTCTCCCGGTCGCTGAGGTAGCCGATCCGCAGAGTGTGCCAGTAGTCGACCAGTTCTCCGTCGAGCGGGACCGTCACCGTGCGGCCGCCCTTGACCTGGTATCCGCAGCCGGGCAGCGGGCCGGGCTTCGACCGGATCCCCTTCACCCAGGCCGGGCGGATCCGGCCGGAGTCGTCGATGACCGACAGCTTGTCGGACTCGGTCACGAACACCGGGCCGTGCTTCAGCGGCTTGAAGAAGTTCGACTGCATGTTCCACGGGTAGATGACCGCGGACATCACCAGGTCCGGCACCGGCTGGTCCATGAACACCGTGCCCGGCTCGGCGGCGGCCAGCTCGGCCTGGGTGTTGCGGATGTAGTCGCGGGCCGCCTTGGACGACCAGTCGGCGGCCCAGTCGCGGCTGCTCCAGACGCTGTTGGCGACCAGCAGCACCAGGCACACGCCGAGCCCGACGGCGAACTGCTGCGGGAACCGGCGCACCGGCGCGGGCAGCGGATCGGCGGCCGGTTCCGGCGCGTCCCCGGGCCGGCGCAGCCCGCACACCGCGACGCCGACGCAGAGCGCCGCGACCAGCAGGACGTCACCGAGGTAGCGCGGGACCAGGCCGGCCACGCCGCTCATCTCCGAGCCCAGACGGGTGGTGGCGATCAGCCCGGCGGCCAGCCCGGCGAAGACCACCATCAGCGACCAGGCCCGCACCGCCGTGGCCCGGCGCAACGCCACGGTGAGCGCGACGACCAGGGCGATCACCGCCCAGGAGATCCACTGCGCCTGGACCGACGGCGCGGCGACCGCCGGGCCGTCCTTGGCGTCCAGCCAGCTCCACGGGCCGCCGATCAGGCCGGAGGCCAGCGACGAGCCGTAGAACTGGGTGAGGAAGTCACCGATCTCGGCCGCCGACCGGGGCACCCGGGCCGACGATCCGGTGGCGGTGCCCAGGTAGGCGCCGATGAACAGCAGCGAGATCACGGTCAGCATCGCCCAGGCCGGCCACCAGCGCTTGATCGTGGTGACCACGGCGCGGACCGGGCCGCCCGGGGCGTACAGGAAAAGCGTCGCCAGGAAGACCATCGGCACGATGAGCAGCGACTTCTCGAAGAAGAGCAGTCCCACCAGGACCGCTGCGGCGAGCGAGACCAGGTGCCTGCGGTCGCCGGTGAACACGTATTTCACCTGGGCGCCCATCGCGATCACCATGGCCAGCTGCATCGGCAGCATGTTGACGCCGACCGCCCACCACGCGCTGATCTCCAGCGTCATCGGGGCGAACAGGAACAGCGCCAGCGGCACCAGCTGCCCCCAGCCGGACGGCAGCATCAGCCGCAGCAGGCGCCAGAAGGCGATGCTGACGGCCAGCTGGCCGAGGATCATCAGCGCGGCGTACGGCCAGTACTCGTAATCGGTGAACCGGTCGACCAGATAGGTGACCAGCCGGCCGGCCGGCATGAAGTGGTTGTTGTAGAGGGTGAACAGACCGCTCAGCCCGTACTCGTCGGCCTGGGCGATGATCGCGAAGTCGTCCGCGGTGAGGTAGCCGCGGCCGGTGACCGAGGCCCGCCAGAGGACACTCGCGACGATCAGCACGGCCGCCACCGCGCCCACCGGATCGAGTCGTGGAGCCGTCGCGACCGGGGTCTCCGGCTGAGTGGTGCTGGTGCTCATCGATTTATCCGCAGCCTCTCGCGGGCGCCCGGTGGTGGGCGGCTCACCTGCCATGGTGACGAACCATAGCGTCTCAGCTACGCGCCAGTAGCCCCGCGGTTGGCTCGGTCAAGCAGCCACTAGACCCGAAGTTTCCTCACCAGTAACCTGCACGAGCCGACACCCAGCCGACACAACGCCGTCACAGAGCGGCATCGAGGCGATTTGCGAGGCGTGATGACCGATTCCCCGGAAACCACCGGCGTGGACGTGTGCGTGGTCGGCGGATGTGGCCGCGTGGGCCTGCCGCTGGGCATCGCGCTCGCCTCGCGGGGTCTGACCGTGCTGCTCTACGACATCGACCAGGCCGCGGTGGACCGGGTCAACGCCGGGGTCCTGCCGTTCGACGAGCCGGGCGCGGCCGGCCCGCTGACCGAGGCGCTGAGTGCCGGGCGGCTGCGGGCGAGCACCGCGCCGGAGACCGTCGGGCGGGCCGAGGCCCTGGTCGTGGTGGTCGGCACCCCGGTCGACGAGCACCTCAACCCGGATCTGGGTGCGGTGCCGCGGGCCATCGAGCGCTGTGTCGAGTTCCTGCACGACGGGCAGTTGATCGTGCTGCGCAGCACCGTCTACCCCGGAGTGACGGCACTGACCGAGAAGCTGCTGAAGAGTCACGGCCTCGACGTCGACGTGGCGTTCTGCCCGGAACGGATCGCCGAGGGCAAGGCGATGACCGAGCTGTTCACGCTGCCGCAGATCGTCTCCGGGCGTACCCCGCAAGCCCTTGATCGTGCCGAGAAGCTGTTCCGCCGGCTGACCGACTCGATCGTGCTCCTCGAACCCGAGGAGGCCGAACTGGCCAAGCTCTACACCAACACGTGGCGCTATCTGAAGTTCGCCGCGGCCAACCAGTTCTGGATGATGGCCAACGACTTCGGGCTGGACTTCGCCCGGATCCGGCACGCGGTCGCCCACGACTACCCACGCGCGGCCGACCTGCCGATGCCCGGGTTCGCCGCCGGGCCGTGCCTGCTCAAGGACACCATGCAGCTGGCCGCGTTCAACCGGAACAACTTCGTGCTCGGCCACTCGGCGATGCTGATCAACGAGGGGCTGCCGCTCTATCTGGTGTCGCGGCTGGAGGACCGGTTCGACCTGGGTGAGCTGACCGTCGGCATCCTCGGCATGGCGTTCAAGGGTGGCAGCGACGACTCACGGGACAGTCTCGCGTACAAACTCCGCAAGATTTTGACCTTGAAGGCGAAAGAGACACTCTGCACCGATCCGTACGTCCGGGACGACCGCTTCCGGCCGCTCGGCGAGGTGCTGGAGCGGGCCGATCTGCTGGTCATCGCCGCGCCGCATCCGGAGTACGCCGAGCTGCGCACCGACCAGCCGCTGATCGACATGTGGGGCCTGACCGGGCAGGGGGTGCGGGTGTGACACCACGGGTCTCGGTGGTCATCCCGGTCTACAACGAGGGGCCGGAGGTGGTCCGCCACCTGGAACGGATCCTGCGCGAGGTGCTGCTGCCGGCCGAGATACTGGTCGTGCACGACATGCCGGAGGACACCACCGTGCCGCACGTCGAAGAGCTGCGGCGCAGTGATCCACGGGTGCGGGCGGTGCTCAACACGTACGGCCGCGGGCCGGCCAACGCCATCCGGTTCGGCATCGACGCGGCCCGCGCCCCGGTGGCCGTGGTGACCATGGCCGACGGCTGCGACGACCCGCGGCAGATCGACGACCTGGCCCGGCTCGTGGATCGCGGGGTGGTGGTCGCGGCGGCGTCCCGCTACATGCCCGGCGGTCAGCAGGTCGGCGGCCCGCGGTTCAAACGGATCGCGTCCCGGTGGGCCGGCAAGACGCTCAAGCACTTCGCCCGGGTCGGCACCCGGGACGCCACCAACAGTTTCAAGGCGTACGACACCGATTTCGTCCGGGAGGTGGGCATCGAGTCCAACACCGGTTTCGAGATCGGCATCGAGCTGACCGCGAAGGCGACCCGGCTGCGCCGGCCGGTCGCGGAGATCCCGACGATCTGGCTGGACCGCCAGCTCGGGGAGTCGCACTTCGACGTGGGACGGTTCCTGCCGAGCTACCTGCGCTGGTATTTTTTCGCGTTCGGCCGGCGCATGACCGACGAGCAGATGACCGCCCGCTGGGCGACGAAGAGGCCACAACCGGCCCGGCAGAAAGAGGACACCCCCGCATGAAGGTCCTGGTCACCGGCTCTGCCGGCTTCATCGGCGGCTACCTGGTGGAGGAGTTGCTCGGGCGGGGACACCAGGTCGTCGGGCTGGACGACTTCTCCAAGTACGGGCCGGTGTCGCACAGCTACGACAGCCACCCGAACTACTCGTTCACCCAAGGTGACGCCCGGGACGCCGACCTGGTCACCGCGCTGCTGGACGGCTGCGACCACTTCGTCGCCGGCGCCGCGATGATCGGCGGCATCTCCTACTTCCACGCGTACGCCTACGACCTGCTCGCCACCAACGAGCGGATCATGGCGGCCTCCTGCGACGCGGCGATCGCGGCACACCGGGACGGGACCCTGAAGAAGGTCACCTACGTGTCGTCGTCGATGGTCTTCGAATCCACCGACCGCTGGCCCAGTAAAGAGGGCGACCAGCATCAGGTGCCACCACCCAAGTCGTCGTACGGGTTCCAGAAGCTCGCCGTCGAGTACTACGCCCGCGCCGCCTGGGACCAGTACAAGCTGCCGTACACGATCGTCCGCCCGTTCAACTGCGTCGGCATCGGTGAGGGCCGGGCGCTGGGCTCCGCCGAGGTGATGTCCGGCAACGTCAAACTGGCCATGTCGCACGTCGTCCCGGACCTGGTGCAGAAGGTGCTCAAAGGCCAGGACCCGCTGCACGTGCTCGGCTCCGGCGAACAGGTGCGGCACTACACCTACGGCGGCGACCTGGCCCGCGGCATCGCCACCGCGATCGAACACGAGTCGGCGGTCAACGACGACTTCAACCTGTCGACCGCCGAGTCCACCACGGTCCTCCAGCTGGCCGAGCTGATCTGGCGCAAGATCAAAGGCCCGGAGACCCCTTTCCGGTACGTCAGTGACGAGCCGTTCGCGCACGACGTCGCGATGCGCGTCCCGGACGTCACCAAAGCCCGCGACGTGCTCGGCTTCACCGCCGGCACCAGCCTCGACACCATGCTCGACGAGGTGATCCCGTGGATCGAGCAGGCGGTCGCGGAGGGCCGGCTGTAACCGGACCGCCGGCCGCCCGCCAGGTCGGGATCGGAGCCGCCGCGGTCGCCGTGGCCAGTGTGGTCGCCAGCGCCTTCGGCTACCTGGTCCCGGTCCTCGGCGCCCGCACCCTGACCGCCGCCGACCTGGGCGCCCTGGCCACCGTGCTGGCCATCGCCGGGATCGTGGCGATGCCCGCGATGGGCCTGCAGATCGCGGTGGCCGTGCACCGGGCGAAACGGCCGGGCGCCACCGCCGGGCGGGCCGCCCGGCTCACCGCCGCCGCCTGCACCGCCGTGGTCGCGGCGCTCGCCCCGTTCGCCGGGCCGCTGTTCGACCTGCCCGCCACGGTTCTCCTGCTGCTGGCCGTCTACACCGGCGCGATCGTGCTGTCCGGACGGTGGCTCGGCGAACTCCAGGGCGACGAACGGTTCCTGCCGCTCGCCGCCGGCATGGCCATCCAGGCCGCCGGGCGGTACGGCGGGCTCAGCGCCGGCCTGCTCCTCGGCGCCGGAGTGACCGGCTCGATGCTGATCGGCACCGTCACCACCCTGCTGGTCCCGGCCGCCCTGGCCGTCCTGCACCGGGCCGGCACCCCGGCCGGACCGGGCATCACCGTCCGGCAGGTGCTCACCGCCTGCTCGGCGGCACTGGCCATGCTGGTGGTCTCCTACGCCGACCTGCTGATCGCCCGGGTGCTGCTGCCGGCCGCCGAATCCGGGGCGTACTCGGTCGGCACCGTCCTCACCAAAGGCGCGATGTGGGCGCCCCAGGTGGTGACCGTGCTGGTCCTGCCCCGGCTCGCGCACCGCAGCCGGCGGGCGCTGCTGCTCGCCGCCGGCCTGGTCACCGCCTCCGGGGCGGTCCTGGTGACGGCGTCGGCGCTGGCCGGCGGGCTGGCGTTCCAGGCGGCCGGCGGCCCGGACTACGTCCATCTAGGTCGGTACGCCTGGGTGTTCGCGGCCACCGGCGCCCTCTACGCGCTGGTCTATGTGCTGGTGAACGCCCAGGTCGCGGCGGGAGCGAGGTGGCCGTCGGCGCCGTTGTGGGCGGGGACCGGGGTGCTGCTCGCGGTCGCCACCCTGATCCCGCACACCTTCCCGGCGATCATGTGGTCGGCGACCGGCACCGCGCTCCTGGTCCTGGCCGCCACCACGGTCTCCGTACTGCGGCGATCCTGAATCGAATCCGGCGTGAACGCGCGTCTCAGCGCGCGGTCCCGTGCCCCACTTCTCTAGGGTGATCACATGAGCACGGGTCTTAACTCCCGCAAGACCAGGAACACGCTGCGGACGACGGCGAGCATCTCGCTGCAGCTGTTGCTGGTCCTGCTGATGACATGGGTGGCCTTCCACCTCCTCGGGCAGGCGTGGTCGGTGATCTGGCCGGTCGTCATCGCCCTGCTCCTCACCACCCTGACCTGGCCGCCGGTGCGGTTCCTGCGCAAACACAAGTGGCCACCGGCACTGGCCGCCGCCCTGGTGACGCTCCTCTTCCTGGTGATCGCGATCGGCACCATCGTGGGCATCGCGGTGCCGGTCGGCGCCAAGTCCGGGGAACTCGCCGACCAGGTGGTCGCCGGGATCGGGCAGCTGCGGGACTGGCTGAACGGCCCACCGTTCAACATCAGCGACGCCGAGGTCAACGAATACCTGAACACCGGGGTCGCCAAGCTTCAGGAGAGTGTCGGCAGCATCGCGTCGGCCACGCTCACCGGGGTCGGCTCGTTCTTCAACGGCCTGCTGAACACCGTACTGGCGCTGTTCCTGATGTTCTTCTTCCTCAAGGACGGCCCGCGGTTCCTGCCCTGGCTGGCCCGTCAGCTGCCGGGCCGTCTCTCCGCGGACGTGCCGATCGTGGCCGGGCGCAGCTGGGAGGCCCTCGGCTCGTTCGTCAGGTCTCAGGCCATCGTCGGCCTGCTCGACGCGGTCCTGATCGGTATCGGTCTGGCGGTGCTGGGCGTCGACCTGTGGCTGCCGCTCGCCGTGCTCACCTTCGTCACCGCGTTCGTGCCGATCGTCGGCGCCCTGTTCGCCGGCTTCGTCGCCGTGATCATCACCTTCGTCACCGACGGCTGGGTCGACGCGCTGATCGTGCTCGCCATCATCGTCCTGGTCCAGCAACTGGAGGGCAACGTCTTCCAGCCCATGCTGCAGAGCCGGAGCCTGGGCCTGCACGCCGGTGTGGTGCTGCTGGCGGTCACCCTGGGCAGCAGCCTGTACGGCATCGTCGGCGCCCTGCTGGCCGTGCCGGTCGCGGCGATGGTCGCGGTGTTCTGGATCTACCTGCGCGAACAGCTCACCGACGCGCCGCCGCCCCCACCCACCGTCGAGCCGGACCCACGGCCGGACCCCACCCCGGACCCGATGCCCACCTCCCCCTCGCCGCCGTCCGCGCCCGACTCGCCCAGCTCCCCGGCTCCAGCCTGATCTTTATCGACGCTCACCGATGTTAGGGTGGCTCTGGGTTCTGCCCCGCTCTCCGGGACAGGACCCAGAGGCTCTCCGGGACGGGACCCGATGGGGTGAGCGCCGTGGTCCGACCACCGAGCGACCTCGTCACCGACGACATCCGGCTGCGTGACCGGCTGGTCTTCGGCGACGAGGCCGCATTCTCCGAAGTGACCGAACGATTCCACACGCGGGCGCAGCGGGTGGCCCTGCGCGTCACTCGCGACGCGACGGCTGCCGACGCCATCGCACAGAACGTTCTTTCCACCTTGTGGCGGAACCCGCTCGCCTTCGACCCGGCCGACGGCCCACTGGCCGACTGGATCACCCGGCTCGCCCATCGGCGAGCCGTCGGCGCCCTCCGGCACCCGCCACCCCCTCCCCCGGCCACACCGCCGCCAGACTCCCATCCCTCAACCACACCGCCGCCAGCCCCACCTCCCCCGGCCGCACCACAGCCGGCCACACCTTCCCCGGCCGCACCACTACCGGCCACACCTTCCCCGGCCGCACCACAGCCGGCCACACCTCCCTCAACCACACCGCCGCCAGCCCCACCTCCCCCGGCCGCACCACTACCGGCCACACCTTCCTCAGGGGCACCGCCACCGGCCACACCGCTGCCGGCCTCCCCTTCCTCAGGCGCAACGCTTCATCGGCGGCCCGCACCGGCCGCGCCCCGATGGGCCGAGCCGTATGTCGCCCAGGTGGCGGCACTCGACCTGCTGCTCAGCGATTTGGACGGCGCGCGCTGGGGCCGCGAGCGGAGCATCCACGACCTGCTGCGCCACCTCGCCACCGCGGACGCCGAAGTGGCGGCGGCTCTCGCCGCACCCAACCCCGCGTCCGCCTCGTCCCGCGGCCTGAACGACCAGCTCCGGGACGGCCAGATCGAGGACCGCCGGATCGAGGACCGCCAGATCGAGGACGACCAGAACGGGGACGACCAGAACGGGGACGACCAGAACGGGGACGACCAGAACGGGGACGACCAGAACGGGGACGACCAGAACGGGGACGACCGGGACGGGGAACCGGAAGCGATCCGCCGGGTCTGGTGGGCGCATGCCGAGCGCCTGTGCGCGTCCCTTCCGGGCACGCCCGGCCGGTCGGTGAACGGCACGCCGATCCAGGACGCGCTGGCCGCTCGGGCCTTCGAGACGTGGATTCACCGGGAGGACATCGCCACTGTCATCTACCGGCCTACCGTGACGCCGCTTCCGGAGCACCTGCATCCGATGGCTGACCTGGCGATACGGATCCTTCCGCTGGTCACCGCCGCCCGGGTCGCCGACCCCGACGAGGAGCGGTGGGTGCGCGCCGAACTGACCGGTCCGGGCGGCGGCATCTGGATGGTCCCGCTTCTCCCCGGAGGGGACGGCGCCCGGCAGATCGCCCCGCCACCCGCCACCGGCACGGAACCGGTGGCCGCGTCCGTTCCGGATCCGGCGGTGACGGTCGTTCTGGACGTCGTCGATTTCGGGCGGCTGGCGGCGGGGCGACGGGACCCGAATGCGCTATCGGTGACGCTCAGCGGTGACACCCGGCTGGGGCTGGACTGGCTGGCCGCCGTTCCCGCCGTCGCCGCCACCCTCGCTCTCCCCCTGGCCTGAGGGCCGATCCGCGTGCCACCACCAGCGGTCGACCACCACTTCCGACAGTTCGGTCAGCCACGGCGGTGGGGTGCCGGCGGCCACGGCCAGCTGGATGTCGGAGGCCAGGTGGGTGGCGTGCCGGACTTCGCACTCGTACCGCAGGAGGTCTGGTGGGGTTCCGGTCTCTCTGGCCACCACGTCCAGGACCGCCTCCCGGTGCCGGCCGCTGGAGGAGATCACGAAGAACCAGTCGTCGAGTGGATCGCCGTAGCGGGCCCATTCGAAGTCGAGCAGGGCGGTCACCGTGCCGTCGGCGGCGAGCCAGTTGCCCCAGTGGCTGTCGGCGTGCACCGGGACCGCCTCGCCGGCGTGCATCGGCGCGCCCTCGGCGATCCGGGACAGGCCGGCCACCACATCGTCGGTGAGAACCGCGGAGATGCCCTCGATCAGTGCGAACAGCCCGGCCCGGTTGATGAAACCGCCGTGGTCCAGGGGGTCCCGCAGGATCCGCTCGGCTTCCGGACCGGGAACCCAACTATGGAGTACGCCCAGACGCCGCACCGCCTGCGCGGCCAGCGAGCACGCGGTCTCGACGTCGACGCCGGGCAGGTCCATTCCGGGGCTGACACCCGGCACCCGGGCGTACGACGCGTAGCGGCTCCCGTCGTCGCCGACCCCGCTGGACAGCAGGGGCGCGGTCAGCCCGGCCGGCAGATGCGGCACCAGTGCGATCTCCCGGTCCAGCCGGGTGTGCTGTCCGGGATCGATCACTTTGACGACCACGTCGGCGGCGAGGAACACCTGGTGTGAACGGCTTTCGACGGCGGTCAGCGGGCCGGGGTCACGGCCGAGGGCGGTGGTGGCGATGGTCCGGGCGAGTTCCTGTGCATGGCTCACGTCAATCCACCGATCATCGAAGTCGACCCCTGTCCGCCGCATACCGTAGGCCGCCGAGATCCGGAACGGACGTTCCTCTTATTCTCGTACGGCCACTGAGCCAGCGAACGAGTCCTTACCCGTTTCTCGCCGTGCCCGATCGTCCCCGGCCGTCGACGCCCGGCTGAGCCGCCGATCGTGACCCTCCACTGCGGGCTCCGCACCCCGGAACCAGTGATCCACAGCACTCGAATCGCGAGCGGGCCGGGGGCCGGTACCCCAGGATGGATTCCTGTGCGGACCCTCCTGGCGGCCCTGAGCTGCGCCATCCTGACCCCGGCACCCTCGGCGCCCCCGGCTCCGGCCGCCGTGCACGTGATCCGCCCCGGCGACACACTGTCGTCAGTGGCCGTTCGGCACCGTCTCCGAACCGCCGATCTGCGCGCCTGGAACGGTCCGGCCCCACTACGGATCGACGGCCTGCTCCGGTTGACCCCGCCGCCCACGCCACTGCCGCGCTGGCGTACCCGGGTGACGACGGTGACCCCGGCCGAGGCCAACGGCGACCCGGCCAGACGGTGCCCGCTCCCCGCCCGTGAACTGCGCCGGATCGAGGTCCGCTACCTGGGCTTCGACAGCCGCGCCCACGACGGCCATGTGATCATGCACCGGACGCTGGTGGCACGGACGCAGCGCGCGTTCGCCACCCTCTACCGCTGGCGTTTCCCGATCATGGCGATGCCGCCCGCTGTCGTTCCCGACAAGACCGTGCTGACCCTGGGGTACGAGTGCCGCTACGTGGCCGGGACGAAACGGTGGTCGCAGCACGCGTACGGCCGGGCGATCGACATCAACCCACGGCAGAACCCGATGATCCGGGGAACCTACCTGGACCCGCCGAACAGCGCGAAGTGGATCCCGCGCACCAACCACCACCCGGGCATGCTGCACGCGGCCGGGGCGGTGCCCGCCTTCACCCGGGAGGGCTTCACCTGGGGCGGACGCTGGACCACCTTGAAGGACTACATGCATTTCAGTACGACCGGCCGCTGACCGGCACGCGGGTGTGCGCTGTGGGCCGGAAAGGGTGCACTGTGAGCCTGCGGGCGGCGGCGACTCGGTGCTTACCGTTCGTGATGTCATGGGGCTGCTGGGGCGGGACGGGGAGCGCCGGAGACTTCGGGAGTTCGCCGCGGCGCTCCGGATCGGGGCCGGTGCGGCACTGGTCGTCACCGGTGATCCCGGCGTGGGCAAGACCGCCCTGGTCGAGCAGATGCTGAACCGGCTCACCGGGGTTCGGGTGGTTCGGCTGCCGGGAGTGGAGTCCGAAGCCGGATTCCCCTACGCCGGGCTGCATCGCCTGCTGGTCCGGCATGTCCGGGACGGCACCCCCGGACAGCGGCTGATCCTGGAGACCGCCTGGGGCTCGGCCGGCGGATCCGATCAGCACCGGGTCGCCGGCGCCGCGGCGGGACTGCTCGGCCGGGTCTTCCGGGACGAGCCACTGCTCTGCTTCGCCGATGACGCTCAGTGGATCGACGTGGAGTCACTGGCTGTGCTCGTCCATTGCGCGACGGTCACCGCCGGTGTCATCTTCGCCCACCGTGGCGGCGCCCTCGGACCACCGGCGGGGATCGGAGTACGGGAGGTCCTGGAGGTCGGCGGGCTCGGCGTGACGGACGGTGTCGCCCTGCTGCGGACGGTGGTCCCCGGAACCCTGGATCAGACGGTGGCGGCGCGCATCGTGGCCGGCACCGGCGGCAACCCGCGGGCACTCGTCGACCTCGGGCGGGAACTACCACCGGACCAGCTGGCCGGGGCCCGGTCGCTGCCCGATCCGATTCCGGCCGGCAGCCGGCTGGAGGGGGTTCATCTGCGGCGGGCGCGGGAACTCCCGGAAGCCACCCGGACCTGGCTGTTGCTGGCCGCCGCCGAACCGGAACAGCCCCTGGTAGAGGCAGCCGCAACACTGGCCGGAGTCACCGTGGACGACGCGGCTCCGGCGGTGGCGGCGGGCCTGCTGACGGCCGGCGCCCCGGCCCGGTTCACCGATCCACTGATCCGGTCGGCGCTCTATCACGGCGCCACCGGCGGCCAGCGGCGCGCGGCCCACACCGCACTGGCCGAGGCGACAGCCCGAGCCCCGGAAAACGAGGCGACGGTCCGGACCGCGGACGGCGCAGCGACGGCTACAGCAGCGGAGGGTGAGGTCGCGGCCACAGCCGCCGAAGACGAGGCGGCGGCCCGGGACGGGTATGCCGATCTGCGGGCCTGGCATCGGGCCGCGGCATGCCTGGAGCCGGACGAGGATGTGGCCGCTGATCTGATTCGGACCGTTGCGGAGGCGGCTGCCCGGCGCGGGTATCCGGCCCGGATGTCGGTGCTGGCCCGGGCCGCGGAACTCACCCGCGACGACGTCGTCCGGGCCCACCGGATGCTGGACGCCGCCGAGGCCGCTCTGCGTGCCGGCTCGCCGCGGCAGGCGTTGTGGCTGGCCGACAACGCCGCGGCAGCGATACCCGGCACGGCCGGAGAACGAACCGGCGCGGCCGGCGAAAGACCAGACCTGGGCAGCGAGGAGGCGAGGGCCGGCATTCTTCGCGGGCGGGCGCTGGTGGTTCGGGCGGGGGCTTTGGTGATGCAGGGAGGTGAGGGGGCGTACTCGCAAGGGGTGTCGCTCTGTCTCGCCGCTGCCGTCGCCTTCGGTGAGAACGCGGCGGACCTGGCGCGGGAGATCCTGCTGGTAGCCGTGGAACACACGGTGCGCGGCGCTGACCCGGCGAAAGGAGCGGGCCCGGCGAAAGGAGCGGGCCCGGCGAAAGAAAGCGGCGCGGCAAGAGAAAGCAGCACGGCGAAAGAAGGCGGCGCGGCGGACAGTGTGGGGGCGGCGCAGATCGCGGCGGCCGTGCGGAGCCGGATCGTCGTCACGACAAAGCGACAAAACGGCATGAACGCCGGAGGCGAGGATCGCGGCGGCACCGGGGGCGAAGGCGGGAACGATACCGGGGGCGACCGTGCGAGTGTGGTCGATCAGCAGCTCCGGGCGTTCGTGACGCTCGTGGAGGACGGGGTGGTGGCGGCCGTTCCGCAGATCCGGCGGGCGGTGGAGACTCTGGTGGATCCGCGGACGCCGGACGACGTGGTGGCGCGGCATCACCTGACCGCGGTCACGCTGAGTGTGCTTTTGTGGGATGCCGGGCTGGAGCGGGCCCTCCGGCGGCGGGTTCCCGATGCGGTCGCCGCCGAGCCGGCCGGGGAGACGCCGATGGTCGTGGCGCTGGGGCGTGGGGACTACGCGCGGGCCCGAACCCTCGGCATGGCGATCGCGGAAGCTGACCGGTTCGGCGTGTATTCGCGGATGCTGCCGGATCTGGTGGAGGCCTCGGTGCGCAGTGGGGACCGGCTGACCGCGGCCCGCGCCCTGGACACCCTGACCGCCCGGACCGCCGCCGCCGGGACCGGGTGGGCGCTGGGGGTGCAGGCCCGCACCCGGGCGCTGCTGGCCGGGCCGGGTAGCGCGGAGCCCCTCTACCAGCGGGCGATCCAGCTGCTCGACGGCACCGGGACCGATTCGGGAGACGGCACCGGGACCGATTCGGGAGACGGCGCCGGGATCGATCTGGGGCGGGCCCACCTGCTTTACGGCGAGTGGCTGCGGCGGGGGCGGCGGCGACGGGACGCGCGGGAGCATCTGCGGGCCGCGCTGCGGATCTTCGGGGTGACGGGGGCCGGCCACCACTACACGACGCGGGCGGAGCGTGAGCTGGCGGCGGCCGGTGGGCGGCCGCCGCCGACCGGGCTGACCGCGCAGGAGCTGACGATCGCGAGCCTGGCCGCGGGCGGTGCCACCAACGGGGAGATCGCGGCTCAGCTCTACCTCAGTGCGAACACCGTCGACCACCATTTGCGAAAGGTGTTCCGGAAGCTGTCGGTGACGTCGCGCCGTCAGCTGCCGGCGGTGCTGGAACGCGCTATGGATGAGGGATGAAACGACGACTGCTGCTCACCGCGGGTTCCGGTGTGCTCGGGGTGACCGTCCTCAACACGATGTCCGGGTGCACGCGAACGCCGGCGAAGAAGGAGGAACAAGCGAACCCGAACGCGGTGACCGGCGACTGGCAGCGGGTGAATCTGGACTTCGTGTCGGTCTATCTGCTGGTGCGCGGCGGTGAGGTGGCCGTGGTCGACACCGGCACCCCGGGGTCGGCCGCCTCGGTGGAGGACGGGCTGAGGGCGGCCGGTCTGGGCTGGTCCGCGGTCAAGCACGTGATCCTCACCCACCAGCACCAGGATCACGCCGGCGGGCTGGCCGAGATGGTGCCGTTGACCGCCGCCACGCTGTACGCGGGTGAGGCCGATGTGACCGCGATCGGCGATCCGGGTGGCGGGCGCGGATTGCGGGCGGTCAAGGACGGTGACGAGGTGTTCGGGCTGCGGATCATCGGGACGCCCGGCCACACGCCCGGCCACGTCTCGATCTTCGAGCCGGCCACCGGGGTGCTGGTGACCGGCGACGCGCTGCGCAATCAGAACGGGCTGGAGGGTTCGGCCCCGCAGTACACCGCGGACGAGACGCAGGCCGCGCAGTCGGTGAGGAAGATGGCCGCGCTGGACGTGCGGGCGATCCTTCCCGGTCATGGGGAGCCGCTGACCACCGGCGCCCGGGACGCCCTGCGGAAACTTGCCGCATCACTGTAAGGATCCTGGCCGGCAACCGTCGCGCACCCGGCCGGAGTGATCGTTACCGGGTGATCTCCTCGGTGGACGGGAATCGCGGCCGGCGTCTGCTGCTGGCCGCCGGTGTGCTGCTGGCCCTGGTCGCGCCGCTGTTGTCGGCGACGGCGCGCCAGGTGGCGTACGTCGTGGTGGCCTCGACCGCGCTGGTGGCGGTGCGGGGTGGCCTGCGCCGGTACCCGCGGGCCCGGCACTGGGCGTGGTGGCCGCTGGGTGCGGCGATGCTGTGCGGCGCGGTCGCGAACGCGCTGTGGGGTGCCGGGCTGGCCGCCGGGATGCTGGTGCCGGATCACCTGACCGTGGTCGACGTGGTCTATCTGAGCATGTACCCGCTGCTGGCGGCCGGTCTGCTGGCGATGCCGGAGGGGCGTGGCCGGGTCGGCTGGGCGGGCATGACCGAGGCCGGGATCATGGTGTGTACCGGGACGGTGCTGGGCTGGGTGCTGCTCTACGACCCGTTCGTGAACGACGGTGGCGCCTGGCCGGGTGCGGTGAGTGTGCTGGCGTACCCGGTGCTGGATCTGCTGGTCCTGGCGGCGGTGACCCGGATGGTGGCGGTGCGGCGGACGCTGACCGGGCCGGACCGGGCCCTGCTGGCCGCGGTGTCGGTGCTGACCGTGGCCGACGTGATCTATTTCGTCTCGACCGCGTCCGGCGGTTCGTGGGCCGGGCCGGGGTGGAGTGCCACCGGCTGGCTGCTGGCGTTCCTGCTGATCGCGGTGGCCGCGTGGCTTCCGGACACGGCGGGACCGGCCCGGCCGGCGCGCCGTGGCGCCGGGCGGGGGCGGCTGAACGTGGCGGCCGGGGTGGCGCTGGTGCTGCTCGGCCCGGTGGCGGCGGTCTGGCTGCTGTTCACCGGGCGGGAACCGGCCGGCCTGGACCGGGTGGACCTGATCCTGCCGTTGACCACCACCGCGTGCACCGCCCTGTTGCTGGTGTTGCGGCTGATCCACGCCGGTGGCCTGGCCGGGCGCCGGGCCGCGCAGTTGCGGGCGGCTCACGAGGAGCTGTCCCGGCAGGCCCGCCGGGACGCGGTGACCGGCCTGCCGAACCGGGTGGCGCTGGAGGAGCGGCTGGCCGGGACCGGGGCCGGGGCGCTGATCGCGGTGGATCTGGACGGGTTCAAGGAGATCAACGAGACGCTCGGGCATCCGGTCGGGGACGCCCTGCTGGTGGTGGTCGCCGGCCGGTTGCGCGGGCTGCTCGCCGCCGGGGAGGTGGTGGCCCGGCTGGGTGGGGACGAGTTCGCGCTGCTGCTGCCGGGCGCCGGCCCGGACCAGGCGGCCGCTCTCGCCGAGTCGCTGCTGGCCGTGCTGCGCGAGCCGGTCGCGGCGGCCGGGCACACGGTGCGGGTGACCGCGAGTGCCGGGGTGCGGGTGTTCGGCCGGACCGCCGATCCGGTGCAGGTGTTCAGTGACGCCGACCTGTCGTTGTACGCGGCGAAGGCGGCCGGCAAGGACCAGTTCACCGTCTTCGACGTCGCGCTGCGCCGGGAGCAGGCCGAACGGGTCCGGCTGTTGGAGCGGCTGCGGGTGGCGGTGGAGTCCGGCGAGTTCGCGGTGCACTATCAGCCGATCGTGACGCTTGACGACGCCCGGCCGGTGGCGGTGGAGGCGCTGGTCCGCTGGGTGCCGCCGGGGCAGTCGCCGATCGGGCCGGACCGGTTCATCCCGGCGGCCGAGGACAGCGGGCTGATCGTGACGCTCGGCGAGTGGGTGCTGCGGCAGGCCTGCGCGGACGCCGCGGTCTGGCACCGTCGGTGGGGTACCACACTGACCGTCAACGTGTCGCCCCGCCAGCTGGTCGACCCGCACTTCACCGTCAAGGCGCTGGCCGCGCTGCGGGACGGCGGGCTGCCGCCGGGCGCGCTCACCCTGGAGATCACCGAGGGGGTGCTGGTCCGGGCCGGGATCGAGGCCCAGCAGGCGCTGACGCACCTGTCCGCGTTGCGGGCCGAGGGGGTCCGGGTGGCGATCGACGACTTCGGCACCGGGTACTCGTCGCTGGCGTATCTGCGGGACCTGCCGATCGACGTCCTCAAGATCGATCGCTCGTTCATGCCGGCCGACGACGCCGACACCCAGCAGGCGGCTCTGGTCCGGGCAATCGTCGACCTGGCCTCCGGGCTGGGCCTGACCACGGTCGCCGAGGGGGTGGAGACCGCGCACCACGCCGACCTGCTGCGGGGCCTGGGGTGTGAGCGCGGGCAGGGGTATCACTTCGCCCGCCCGATCCCGGCGGGAAATCTGACCGAGCTGCTCTCCGACGCGGATGTTCAGGAGATTCCGGTTCCGGCCGAATGAGTATGAAGTGACGGATACCGGGCTGAGCGGGCTGGTTCTGGCCGGGGAGATCGGCCGTGGCGCGTTCACGATGGTGCACGAGGCCCGGCGCGGTGACCGGTGGTACGCGGTGAAGCGCCCGCTCGCCGACGCCTCCGCGTATCCGGAGATCCGCACCGCCTTCGCCCGGGAGGCCGCGCTGCTGGCCTGTGTCGACGACCCGGCCGTGGTGCGGGTGCACGCGGTCGGCGACCTGGACGGGGTGCCCGCCCTGGTGCTGGAGCATCTGCCCGGCGGTTCGCTGGCCGACCAGCTCGGCGGCGGCCCGCCGGCCCAGGAGTGGCTGGTCGGCATGGCCGCCCGGCTGGCCCGGGGGCTGGCCGCCGCGCACCGGCTCGGCCTGGTGCACCGGGACATCAAGCCCGGCAACATCATGGTCGGTCCCGGGCAGCCGGCCAAACTGATCGATTTCGGGCTGGCCCAGATCGGTGCCGAACGGGGCGACGCCGATCAGGCGGCCGGTACGTTCCTCTACTCCTCGCCGGAGCAGTCCGGCATGCTGAAACGCCCGGTGGACGGCCGCTCCGACCTGTACTCGCTCGGGGTGGTGCTGTTCGAGTGCCTGACCGGGCGGCTGCCGTTCGAGTCCGACGACGTCGGCGAACTGCTCCGCCTGCACCTGGCCGCCCCGGTGCCGGACCTGGTGGCGCTGCGCCCGGACACCGGCCCGGCGCTGGCCGCGGTGGTGTACCGGCTGCTCGCCAAGGACCCCGACGACCGCTATCCGGACGCCGCCGCGCTCCTCGACGACCTGCGGCACTGCCCGGGCGGGGAGGCCGCCGCCCAGCCGGCCGTCTCCGGCTGGCCGCTGCGCGGGCGGGCCACCGAGGCCGGCCGGCTCGGCCGCCGCTGGGAGCGGGCCCGCGCCGGTCAGGGCGGGGTCGCGGTGATCCGGGGCGCGGCCGGGTCGGGGCGGACCCGGCTGGCCGCCGAGATCGCCGCCGAGGCGTCCGGGGCCGGGCTGCCGGTGCTGTGGGCGACCGGCCGGCCCGACGAGGCGTCCCCCCTCGCGGTGCTGCGGGAGGCGGTCGGGTCGTGGCGGGCCGGGGTCCGCCGGCTGCCACCGGCCCGCCGGGCGGTGGTCGAGAAGCAGATCGCCGACGCGTCCGCCGTCGCCGGCCCGGCCCTGCTGGACCGGCTCCTCGGCGCCGCGGCCGGGCCCTCCCCGGAGCACGTGCTCGGCGCCGGCACCGCGTTCCTCGGTGAGCTGGCCGGGCTCTCCGGCGGGCTGCTGCTGGTCGTCGACGACGCCCAGCACCTGGACTCCGGCACCCGCCAGCTGCTCGGCCGGCTCGCCGCCGACCTGCCCTCCCTGCCGATCCTGGTGCTGCTCACCGCGCCCGACGGCGACGACGACCCGGCCGCCGGGATGGACGGCATCGGCACCCTGGAGGTGTCCTGCGTGCCGCTGCCGGCTCCGGCCGTCGCCGAGGTGATCGCCTCCCGGCTGCCCGGCGCCGAAGTGCCTGTCGAACTGGTCCGGCACGTCACCGCCCGCACCGACGGCACCCCGCTCGCGGTGGTCAGTCACCTGTTGCGGTTGCTGGACGCCGGGCTGCTCAGCCCGCAGTGGGGCACCTGGTCGCTGGACGTGGCCGGTGCGGACGCGCTGCCCCCGGCCGAGGGCCTGCGCGAGATGATCGCCACCCGGCTCACCGGGCTGCCGGAGAGCACGCTGGACTGCCTGACCGTGGCCGCTGCGGCCGGCGTCCGGTTCCGGCCGGAGACGCTGACCCGGCTGGACGACAGCGGGTCCGGCCGGGTGCTCGCGGCGCTCACCGCCGCCACCGACCGGCGGGTGCTGGAGGCCCGGCCGGGCGGCTGGTACGCGTTCGTCCACCCGCAGTTGCGTGACGTGCTGCTGGACCGGATCGGCGGCGACGAGCTGCGCCGGCTGCACGCCGATCTGGCCCGGGCGCTGCAACGACTGCCGGAGGACCTGCGGGACGAGGGCCATCCGTACGCGGTGGCCCGCCACCACCGCCGGGCCGGGGACGCCGCACCGGCCGCCGACCGCAGGCGCAGCGCCGCGATCGCCGGCCGGCAGGCGCTCGCCGACCAGGCGCCCGCCGAGGCCATCGACTACCTGACCGACGCCGTCGACGGCGATCCGGCGCCCGCCGTCGACCTGCTGCACGCGCTGGCCCGCGCCCACCTGGCAGCCGGGCGGATGGACGACGCGCACGCCGTCCTGGACCGGGCGCTGGCCGCCGAGACCGACCGGACCGCCCGGGCCCGGCTGCTCACCACCCGGATCGAGCTGCACCACACCGCCTGGGACGACGGCCGGGCCCTGGACACCACCCGGCAGGCCCTGTCGGAGCTGCGCCGGCCGCTGCCGACCGGGCTGTTCGCCCTGCTGACGACGCTGTGCATCGCGTTCGCGGGTGGGCTGGTCCGGCGTACCACAATCGGGTTCGGAACCTCGTCCGGCCGGGACCGGGAGGCCCACGCCGCGCTCGCCGCCGTCCTCGACGCCGGTGGCTACGCCGCCGCGGTCGGCCTGCGCCCGCGGGAGGCCGGGATGCTCTCGATGCGGGCGCTGTACGCGGTCAACCGGCTCGGCCCCTGCCCCGAGTACGTCCGGGTGTACAGCCTGATCGGCTACGTGACCGCGATGATCCGGCTGCGCGGCACCAGCGAGCGCTGCCTGGCCCGGGCCGCCGCGGTGGCCGCCGGGCTGGGTGATCCGGGCCTGGGCGCCTATGTGGAGTGGCTGCGCGGCTGTGCCCTGCTGTTCAGCGGCGCCGACGACGGCAGCGTCTGGGAACGGACCATCACCCGCAACGTGCGCTGGTACGTGCCCGCCCAGCTGATCCCCGGCTACTCCACCCTCGGATTGCGCTATCTGCTGCGCGGTTACGTCGACGAGGCGGCCCGCGAATACGAGCGGGGCATCCGCCGGCTCGCCGACCCGGAACTCGCCCTGGGCACCTCGCTCGGCATGCTCAGCGTGATGATCCCGGCCGGGCAGAGCCGTTTCGGGGACGCCGCGGCCGCCCTGCGCCGGCTGCGCGCCGCCTTCCCGCCGGGCACCGGCACCCCGGTGCAGCGGGCCACCATCCTGACCGCCGCCGCCTGCCTGTCGGTGGAGCAGGGTGACGTCGGCCCGGACCTGGAGAAGATCTTCGCCGAGTTCCACGAGCTGGGGTTGCGGGCCCAGGATCTGATGCCGCAGCACCGGTGGTTCTACGTCTATCAGGCGCACGCCCGGCTGATCCAGTTCCGGTACGCGCCGGACGCCGAACGGCCGGCCCGGCTGGCCGTCGCCGCCCGGTCGGTACGCGCGCTCGGCCGGGTCGGCGGCACCCCGCTGCTGCGGGCGGTGCACCTGACCACCCGGGCGTCGCTGCACCTGGCCGCCGGGGATCCGCGGCGGTGTATCAAGGTCGCCGACGAGGCGGAACGCCGGCTGCGGCGGATGGACGCGCCGTTCATCCAGTACGAGGTGTTCCGGATCCGGGCCCGGGCCATGCGGGCACTCGGGCTGGTCAACGAGGCGGACCGGCAGGCGCGGTTCGCGTTCGGGCTGGCCGCGTTCCACGGGTGGGAGCAGCGGCGGCGGCAGACCCGTACCGAATTCGGTGTCGACGAGGGCGCCGGAACGCATCGCCGGACCGTCGCGGAACGCCGCCCGGCCACCGGCCGCAACCGGCACCTGGAAGCGTTGCAGCAGGTCGGAACGGCGGCCGCCACCATCCTGGACCCGCAGCAGCTGGCCAGTGTGGCGCTCGACGAACTGCTGCGCATCCTGGGCGCCGAGCGGGCCCTGTTCTTCCTGGTCGACGAGAACGGCGAGCCGGTCCGGTACGCCGGGCGCGACGCCGACGGGGACCTCGCGGACACCCCCGGCTACGGCGCCAGCCTGGTCCAGCGGGTCGCCGCGTCCGGGGAGCCACTCGTCGTCTCCGGCACCGACCAGGCCGCCGCGCTCGGCTCCCGCAGCGCCGTGCTGCACGGCCTGCGCAGCGTCCTGATCGCGCCGGTCCAGTTCAAGGGCCGGCTGGTCGCGGTGGTCTACCTGGACAGCCGGCTGGCCCGGGGCATCTTCACCGACGACGACGTGGCCGTGCTGACCGCGGTGAGCAGCCATGTCGCCGTCTCCCTGGAGACCGCGCGGGCCGCCCGGCTGCACTCGGCGGTGGAGGCCGCCCGGCGGCAGCAGGAACTGGCCGAGACGCTGCGGGCCAGCCTGGCCGAGTTGAGCGCCATCCTGGAACCGGACCGGCTGCTCCGGCATCTGTGCGAGTCGCTGCGGACCGCGCTCGGCGCCGACGCCGGCTGTCTGCTCGGCGTCAACGGGGAGGTGCTGGCCACGGTCGGCACGGCGCCACCCGACGGTGCCGGGTCGTTCGTGCCGGTCACCGTGGGCGACACCCCGGAACTGACGACCGCGATCGGGGTACGGGGGAGGCTGCTCGCCGGTGCGCCCACCGCGCTGCTCGTGCCGCTGACCGGTCACGACGGCCCGGTGGGAGCGGTGCTGATCGGTGGGGCGGCACTGGACGACACCAGCCGGCAGGTGGCTGCGGCACTGGCCACCCAGGGAATGGCGGCCTACCAGAACGCGCGCCTGTTCAGCCGGGTCCAGGAGCTGGCCACCACCGACGAACTGACCGGCCAGCACAACCGCCGGCATTTCTACGCGATCGCCGGGGCGCTGGTGCAGGCGGCGTCCCGCAACGGCCGTCAGCTCGCGGCGGTGATGCTGGACATCGACAAGTTCAAGAGCATCAACGATGCGTACGGCCATGGGGTCGGTGACGAGGTGATCCGCACCGTGGCCGCCCGGATCCGGGGGCGGCTGCGGCACTCCGACGTCCTCGGCCGGTACGGCGGTGAGGAGTTCGCCGCGGTCCTGCCCGACCACGACGGGAACGCCGCCGAACTGGCCGAACGCATCCGCCTGGCGGTCTCCGACGAGCCGGTGCCGACCGCCGCCGGGCCGCTGCCGGTGACGATCAGCGTGGGCCTGACCGGGCTGCTGCCGGCCGACACGTCCCTGGACGACCTGCTGGCCCGCGCCGACCACGCCCTCTACCGGGCCAAGGAGTCCGGCCGTAACCGGGTGATGAGCGACTGACCTGGACCGGGTGGTCTTCTGTGGCTCGAATCGGGCCACAAATGACCACATGGCCGCTCTCTAGAGGGTGGTCAGCACCGCTGCCAGCAGCAGGGTGGACAGCACCCCGACGATCACCGCGAAGACGGCCCGGCCGGTGCCGTGCGCGTTCTCCCGGCGGGCCCGGACCAGAGCCCACCCGCCGAGGCCGAGCGCGACCGGGCCGAGCGGCCAGACCACGATCGCGAAGAGGGCCACGTAACCGGCCGCGATCGACTGCCAGGACCGCCCGACCGGCAGCATCCAGTGCGTCGCGCCGCCCGGCCCGTGGTTCACCGGTGCCGTCGCCGTGACCTGGGCCGGGACCGGTGGGAGATACGGGCCGGGTTGCAGGGTGGCGGCGCCCGCCGTGGCGTACTGCCGGGCGGGCACCGGACGCAGACCGGTCGGCGTGCCGCACCCGGTGCAGGTGTGCGCGTCGACCGGAATGGCGTAACCACAGGCGGTGCAGAACATCGGTCTCCTCGTTCTCCGGGGCCGGGAGCATCGGCGCCGGAACACCGGATCTGAGGAGTCCCGCAACTGTTCGGCAACCCGATGGATCAGCGCTTCTCGCAGGCGACCCCGTCCTTGTCGCGGTCCATCTTCTTG
The DNA here is from genome assembly GCF_050589265.1 of Actinoplanes sp. G11-F43. Lineage (NCBI taxonomy): Bacteria > Bacillati > Actinomycetota > Actinomycetes > Micromonosporales > Micromonosporaceae > Actinoplanes > Actinoplanes sp. G11-F43. The sequence goes on along the minus strand of NZ_JBNZCE010000029.1, from coordinate 75,628 downwards.
TTCGCGTTGTACAGCGCGGTGGACACCTTGAAGTTGGTGACCGGCCTCGTCGAACCGCGCACCTTGTCCTTGGCGCCCTTCTTGCCCACCCCGTGCTTGTACGTCTTGTTCAGGGCGGTGCAGTTCTTGAACTTCTTCGCCGCCGCCTCGGCCGGGCTGACGACGAGGGTGGTGCCGCCGACGGCGAGGACACCGGCGAGCAGACCACGCATGAGGACGTTGAGCATGACGCTCCATCTCTAGGCTGTACGAGGGAACGCCGGAAGGTTATCGAAATCGGTCACCGGCACGGCCCGGATCCGATCCGTCGTTCGGCCGGAAGATGTCGCCACTCGCAGTCCCCCACAACCCACGTGGACACTTGCGGCGCGATCCGCACCACTGCGCGGCACACGACCGGCGAACCCAGACCGCGTGGACACCTGCGGCGCGATCCGCACCACTGCGCGGCACACAACGAGCGAACGCGGACCGTGTGGACACCTGCGGCGCGATCCGCACCGCTGCGCGGCACACGACTGGTGAACGCGGACCGTGTGGATACTTGCGGCGCGATCCGCGCCGCTGCGCGGGGCAGGGGCGGTCAGTGGGGGTGGCGGGCCTCGGTGGAGGAGCGGCGCAGCTGGGTGGGGGTGACGCCGTAGCGGGATTTGAAACGGCGGGTGAAGTGGGTCGGGTCGCGGAAGCCCCACGAGTGGGCGATCGCCGCGATCGGGCGGTGCCGGTGCGCCGGGTGCAGCAGGTCGTGACGGGCGCCGCGCAGGCGCTCGGTGATGATCCACTGTTCCAGGGACAGGTCGGCGCGGGCGCAGATCTTGTAGAGCTGCCGGAGCGAGACGTTGTGCGCGGCGGCGATCCGGGCCGGGGTCAGGCCAGGGTCGGCGAGGTGGTGGCGGACGTAGGCCCGGATCCTGGTCAGCAGGGTCTCGGCCAGGGCCCGGCGGGTGTGCCGTTCGGTGCGGGCGGCCGAGGCCAGCAGCGCACGGGTCAGGTCGACGGTGGCGGTGGCCACCGCGACGGCGGCCGGGTCGGCGGTGATCCGGGCCCGGTCCCGGGCCAGGGCCGCGACGTGCGCGGTGACCAGCCGGTACAACGGGCTGTGCCGGAGCCCGCCGAGAGCCTGCCGGACGGTGTCGGCGGGCAGGTCCAGGCGATCGAGGGGGATCTGGACGCAGCCGGCCCCGCCGTCACCGGACCACGAGTAGTCGTACGCGCCGGACAGGTCCACCCCGAGCAGTTCACCGGGCGGGGTGACCTGCTGGTGGCCGTACTGGTCGAGGCGGCCGAACCCCTGGGTCTGCACGGCCAGCGACACCACCGGCATGGCGTCCTGCCGGGCCAGCCGGGCGGTGCGGAGCAGGCGCAGTCCGGACGAGCGGCAGGTGAAGATGTTGGCGTCGCCGAGGTCCCACACCTCCAGCCGGGCGTGCACCGGGCCGTCCGGGTCCTCGTGGATGACGTGGCAGGGCGCGGAGGCGTACAGCATCGCGGTGTGGACGGCCTCCACCCGGTCGGTGGCGGGCAGGGTCCCGGTGTCCAGAACGTACGCCATGATCGTCGCTTTCGATGCCGATGCCGGTGTCTGCTGTGAACGGTAGGCCAGTCACCGCATTCTCAGGGTGACGGTGAGCAGGACCGCGGACAGCACCTGGGTTCCGGCGAAGACCGCGGCCAGGGTGGTGAGCGACTGTTCGTAGAGGACACCGGCGAGCGCCCCGCCGGCCAGCGCGGCGGCGCCCTGGACGGCGGCGAACACCCCGTAGGCGGTGGCCCGGCGCGGTGCCGGGACCAGGTCGGCGACGAGTGCCTTGACGGTGGAGTCCTGGACGCCGGTGGCGGCGCCCCAGAGCAGGGTGCCGGCCACGATCGCGCCGGTGCCGCCGGACAGGGCGAGCGCGGGGGTGGCGGCGGCGAGGGCGGGCAGGGCGTACAGGACGCGGGCGCCCCACCTGTCGTACAGGTGCCCGCTGGCCAGGGCGGACACCGCACCGGCGGCCATCGCGGCGGCGTAGAGGACCGGCACCAGTGCGATCGGGAGCCGTCCGGTCTGACTGGCGTGGTAGGAGATCAGCCCGAAGGTGAGCAGGCCTCCGGTGGCGAGCCCGGCGGAGGCGGCGAACCAGTGGAAGCGGCGGGGAAGCGTACCGGCGGCGGGCTTCGTCTTGTGGTCCTGGTGGGACGGTGCCGGGAAGCGCGGCCGCAACCAGAGCAGCAACAGCATCGCGGCGGCGCCGGGGATCGCCAGCGACGCCAGCGCCGGCCAGACCGTGCCGGCGGCGACGGCGACGATCCCGGCGACCAGCAGCGGCCCGGCGAACGCGCCGACCTGGTCGAGGGCTTTGTGGACGGCGAAGCCGCGGCCGCGCCCGACCGCGCCGGCCGCCGAGGCCAGCAGCGCAGACTTGGCCGGTGACCGGATCGCCTTGCCGATCCGTTCGGCGACGATCAGCACGGCGGCGACGGCCAGCCCGGCGCCGCCGAGGAACGGGGCGAGGGCCAGCAGCGGTACGCACACCGCGGTCAGTCCGTACCCGAGGATGGTGAGCCCCCAGTATCGGGCGGTGCGGTCGGCGAGCGGGCCGGAGACCAGCCGGAGCAGCAGCGCGGCGGCCTCCCCGGCCCCGGTGATCAGGCCGACGGCCAGGGCGGACGCGCCGAGCCCGGCGAGCAGCGGGCCGGTGATCGAGCGGGCTCCCTCGTAGACCATGTCGGCGGCGAGGCTGACCAGGCCGAATCCGAGGATCGCCGGCCAGGGGCGCAGGACTGTGGACGTGGTGGGCACGTCCAGAAGATACGAGAGGGGTGAGCAGCCGCCCGGACCGCGGGCGGCTGCTCGTCGGAGTCAGCCGTGCCGGTGCCGCCGGGCAGGCGGCGACAGGGCGGCGATGCTGATCACCATGGAGACGACCAGCAGTGTGCCGAGCAGGATGTCGACAAACATGGCACCACCTCCTGGGAACCGATGTCTCCACGATCCCGCTTCCAGCCTCCGCCCGCCACCGGAAACCGGCAATAGGCAGGAAGGCCTGGTCTGCCCGGCCCGGCGTGGTTATGGTGCGAGCAAGGGGGCTTCGCCGTGTCCGATCTGCCGTCCATCGCCTCGCCGCAGCTCTGGGCGATCAGCGTCGCCGTGCTGCTGGCCCTCCTCGCCACCGACTTCGTGATCACCCGCCGGCCGCACGCGGTGGAGATGCGCGAGGCGGTCGGCTGGTCGGTGTTCTATCTCGCGCTGCCGGGTCTGTTCGGGTTGCTGATCTGGCAGCTGTACGGGCGGTCGCCCGCCGTCGAGTTCTACACCGGGTACGTGGTGGAGAAGTCGCTGTCGGTGGACAACCTGTTCGTCTTCATGCTGCTGCTCGCCGCGTTCGCGGTGCCACCGGAGCTGGCGCAGCGGGTGCTGCTCTACGGCATCGCCGGCGCCCTGGTGCTGCGGGCGGTCTTCATCGCCGCCGGCGCGGTGGTGCTGCGGAGCGGCACATGGGCGTTCCTGCTGTTCGGCGCGGTGCTGCTGCTGACCGCGGGCAAGGTGTTCCGGGAGGCGATGCGGCACGAGGAGTACCAGGTCGACATCGAGCGGATGCGCAGCGTACGGCTGATGCGCCGGTTGATGCCGGTGACCGGGAGCTACCACGGCGGCCGGCTGACGGTGACCGCGAACGGCCGGCGGGCGCTGACCCCGATGGCGCTGGTGGTGGTCGCCGTCTTCGTCACCGATCTGGTGTTCGCGGTGGATTCGGTGCCCGCCGTGTACGGGGTGACCGAGGACCCGTACCTGGTGTTCGCCACCAACGCGTTCGCGCTGCTCGGGCTGCGGGCGCTCTACTTCGTGCTGCACAGTGTGCTGGACAAGCTGCGGCACCTGAACTACGGGCTGGCGCTGATCCTGGCGTTCATCGGGGTGAAACTGCTGCTGCACTGGGCGCACGGGATCTGGGCCGGGGTGCCGGACATCCCCACCGAGGCGTCGCTGGCGGTCATCGGCGCGACCCTGGCCACGGTCACCGCGACCAGCCTGTGGGCGGACCGCCGGGACCGGATCAGGACCTGACCGGGGTACGCCGGATCCGGTCGGCGGCCACCCGGACGGTGATGATCGCCGGGCGGGCCTCGGTGAACGATGCGACAGCGGCGGTCAGGTCCCCGGACCGGGCGTCCGCCTCGATCCGGCCGCAGGCGGCCGCCGCCCCGGCCGCGCCCAGGTTCGCCAGCACCCCCATCAGCTGGTGGGACTCGGCGCGCAGCAGATCGGCGTCCTCGAAGGCGAGGGCCTGCTGCATCCGGTCCAGATGCTGGGGGATCTTGCCGGAGAGGGTGGCGAGCAGCCCGGCCAGGGCGTCCGCGGTGGCCGCCGGGTCGGGGCCGCGCAGCTGGTCCAGGCGTCTCTCGATCTGGGCGGCGACCGCTGTCACCGCGGTGTCCGGTGGCAGGGCGGTCCAGCGGGCCAGCACCCGGGCCACCTCGGCCGGGATCAGCGGCTTGGCGATGTGCTCGTCCATCCCGGCGGCCAGGCAGCGGGACCGGTCCTCGGCCAGGGCGCTCGCGGTCAGCGCGATGATCGGCACGTGCCGGCCGGGTGCTTCGCGGTGGCGGATCGCCACGGTGGCCTGGTATCCGTCCATCTCCGGCATCAGGCAGTCCATCAGGATCGCCCGGTAGTCGTGCCGGAACGCCATCTCCACCGCCTCCCGGCCGTTGACCGCGACGTCGGCGGTGTAGCCCAGGTTCGCCAGGACGCCCAGCGCGACCGTACGGTTGATCTCGTTGTCCTCGACCAGCAGCAGGTGGCCGCGGACCGGCGGGTGCTCGCCGGCGGCGCCCGGGGCCGGGTCGGCGGGCGCTTCGGCGACCAGGCCGACCAGGGCGTCGTAGAGCTGGGACTGGCGCAGCGGTTTGGCCAGGGCGGCCGACACCCACTCCGGGCCGGGCTCGCCGGGCAGATGCCGGGGGTCCTCGGCGAGCAGGATGGTCTTCGGGGCCGGGCAGCCCGCCGGGAGGATCGCCCGGGTGTCCTCGGGCGCGGTGTGCTGGTCGACGATGAGCAGGTCGATCGGGCGGCCGGTGACGGCGGCGTCCTGCAGCACGGCCACCGCCCCGACCGTGTCCGGCACCCCGACCGCGTCCATCGACCAGGCGCTGAGCTGCTCGGCGAGCACGGTCCGGTCGTCGTCGTCGCGGTCCACGATCAGCACCCGCAGGCCGTCCAGCGAGTGCCGGTCGGACAGGTCCAGGCCGTCGCGGGCGGTCCGCAGCACGACGGTGAACCAGAAGGTGCTGCCCCGGCCCGGCTCGCTCTCCACCCCGATCCGGCCGCCCATCAGCCCGACCAGGTCGCGGCTGATGGCCAGGCCCAGCCCGGTCCCGCCGAACCGCCGGGTGGTGCCGGCGTCGGCCTGGGTGAACGCCTCGAACAGTTCGTCCCTCTGGTGCTGGTCGATGCCGATGCCGGTGTCGCGCACCGCGAACCGGACCGGGACGGTGCCCGGTACGGCGGACACCTCGGTGTCCGGGACGGCGGTGACGGTGACCCGTCCGCACGGGGTGAACTTGACCGCGTTGCCGGCCAGGTTGAGCAGCACCTGGCGCAGTTTGGCCGGGTCGCCGCAGACGGTGGTGGGCAGCCGCGGGTCGCAGGAGCCGGTGACGGTCAGCCCGTCGTGGGTGTCCGGCGGGGCGACCAGTGCCACCACGTCGCCGAGCAGCCGGCCGAGCTGGAAGTTCGCCTCCTCCAGCAGCACCTTGCCGGCTTCCAGCTTGGAGAAGTCGAGCACGTCGTTGATCACCGACAGCAGCGCGGTCCCGGCGGCGCCGATGCCCTCGGCGTACCGGCGCTGGCGGTCGTCGAGATCGGTGCCGAGCAACAGTCCGGCCAGCCCGATCACACCGTTCATCGGGGTCCGGATCTCATGGCTCATCGAGGCCAGGAACTGCGACTTCAGCTCGGCCGTCGCCAGGGCCTGATCGCGGGCCTCGGCCAGTGCCTGCGCGGTCTGCCGGCGGGCGGTGATGTCCCGGACGAAGCCGTGGAAGTGCGGGCCGCCGTGGTGCCGGATCCGCCACATGGTCAGCTCGACCGGGACCTCGTGGTCGTCACGGTGGGTGGCGGCCATCTCGGTGGGCCGGTCCAGCAGCCATTCCAGGCGGCCGTCGAGCAGCCGGTTCAGGGCGGTGCGATAGCGGCCCGGCAGGATGGTGCCGATCACGCTCCGGCCGAGGATCTCCGCGCGGGTCCAGCCGAAGACCTGCTCGGCCTGCCGGTTCCACTCGGTGACGGTCCCGGAGCCGTCCATGGTGAAGAACGGGTCGCTGGCCGCCTGCATGATCATTTCGAGCTGTTCGCGCTCGCCGCGGCGGCGCACCTCGGCCTGCACCCGGGAGGTGATGTCGTGCGCGACGGTGGAGACGCCGACCACCGTGTGCTCGGTGTCGCGCATCGGGGCCATGCTCAGCGACACCTCGATGACGGTGCCGTCCTTGCGCCGGCGGCGGGTCTCGTACCGGCTCAGGGCCCGGCCGCCGAGCACGGTGGCGAGCAGGTCCCGCTCCTCACCGGGGCGGTCGGCGGGCAGCAGCCGGCTCACATCGCTGCCGACCATCTCCTCGGCGGTCCAGCCGTACAGGCGCTCGGCCCCGGGGTTCCAGGTTTTGATGGTCCCGTCCGGGGCCTTGCTGATGATGGCATCCTGGGAGGCCTCGACGATGGCGGCCAGCCGGGCGTTCGCCATCGTCTCGAACCGCCAGCCCGCCTCGGCCCAGGCCAGCGCGCGCCGGGACCGGCGGGCGGTCAGCACCGCGGTGGCGCCCACGGCCACTCCGGCCAGTAGGTACACGGCCCTCCGCAGCACCCGTCACCTCCGCTGGATCCGAATCCGATTCAGCATCAACGTACATGCCACCTTTCTCTGCTTTAGCCTTATTACGGACATAGCACTCACCGACCCGCAGCGAGGGAGACGCGGTGGCGACAGTTATGGTCGTCGATGACCAGGCCGCGAACCGGGACATCGTGCGCATGCTGCTCGGCTTCCGGGGACACGACGTCATCGAGGCACACGACGGGGCCGAGGCGCTCCAGCTAGCCCACACCCACCACCCCGACGTGGTGGTCTCCGACGTGCTGATGCCCGGCATCGACGGCCTGGAGCTGGTGCACCGGCTGCGCGCCGACCCGGACCGCACCGCGGCCCAGGCCCCGGTCATCTTCTACACCGCCAACTACCTGGAACCGGAGACCCGGCCGATCGCCGAGGCCTGCGGGGTCAGCCAGGTGGTGCTGCGCTCCCAGGACCCGGACGCCCTGCTGGACGCGATCGAGACCGCCCTGGCCGGCGGCCCGGTCGACGTCAGCGCCACCGCCGACGAGGAGTTCGCCCAGGCCCACCTGCAGATGGTCAACGCCAAGCTGATCGAGAAGGTCCGGGCGCTGCACGACACCGAACGGCTCTTCGTGGCGATGGCCGCCGCCTCACCGGTCGGCATCGGGATCATCAACCGGGCGGGCGACGCCGACTACGTCAACCCGCGGCTCGCCGAGATCGTCCAGCAGCCGGTCAAGGACCTCCTCGACCGCGGCTGGCTGACCTGCCTGGGCGGGCCGGCCCGCAACGCCGCGCTCGCCCTGCTGCGCGGCGGCGACACCACCGAACTGCGCTTCACCCACCGGATCACCTGGGCCGACGGCACCGTCCGGTCACTGCGCATCCACCTGCGGCAGACCCACGACGACGACGAGGGGCTGACCGGCGGGGTACTGATGGTCGACGACGTCACCGACGTCACCCAGGCCGAGGCCCGGCTGCTGGAGGAGACCCGCCGCCGACAGGACGAGGCCCGGCACCGCGACGCCGAACGCCTGGACAGCCTGCGCCGGATGGCCGGCGGTACGGCCCACGACTTCAACAACATCCTCGGCGCCATCCTCGGCTACACCAACCTCGCCATCGAGACGATCAACGACGGGCGCGACGACGGCACCATCCCGGCCGACGTGGTCGAATCCCTGCTCGGCGACCTGATCCAGGTGGTCAAGGGCGGCGAACGGGCCCAGACCCTGACCCAGAAACTGCTCGCCTTCGGCCGCCGCGAGGTCAACAAGCCGGTCGAGGTGGACGTCAACGCCCTGCTGCACGAGTGCGCCGACTCGCTGCGCGCGGCCGCCGGACCGGGCAACGACCTGATCCTGCGCCCCGACCCCGGCACCCCGAAGGTCAAGGCCGACCCGGCCCAGCTCGTCCAGGTGCTGCACAACCTGGTCCGCAACAGCGGGGACGCGATGCCCGGCGGCGGCCCGGTCACGATCACCACCAGCACCGCCGGTGACCAGCTCGTCATCGAGGTCAACGACATCGGCACCGGCATGCCCCCGGACGTGCTGGACCGGGTCTTCGAACCGTTCTTCAGCACCAAGTCCACCACCGGCACGGTCGGGCTCGGCCTGTCCACCGCGCACGGCATCGTCAGCCAGGCCGGCGGCCGGATCACCCTGACCTCCGAGGTCGGGCGGGGCACCACGGTCACCGTCAGCCTCCCGGCCGTCGCCGGCAGCTCTCCCCCACCACCCCCGGCCACACCACCGAAGGCCGCGCCCACCGAACGCGGTGGCGGCGAGACCCTGCTGCTCGTCGACGACGAGGAGGCGGTGCTGCAGGTGACCGCCCGGATGCTCGGCGGCGCCGGCTACCGGGTGCTGACCGCCCCCGACGCCGCCGAGGCGCTGCGCCTGCTGGAACGGCACGGCGGCGAGGTGGCCGCACTGGTCACCGACGTGATGATGCCCGGCATGGACGGCCGCCAGCTGGCCCGGATCGCCTCCGGCCGCCGGCCCGACCTGTGTGTGGTGTTCGTCTCCGGGTACGCCGAGTCACTGCTCGACGAGCACGGCAACAACCTGGAGCCCGGCTCGACCATCCTGCCCAAGCCGTTCGACCGGGAGAAGCTGGTCAGCACGGTACGAACCGCGCTCGGCGCCGCCCAGCGGGCCTGAACCGCTTGATCTGCCCGTGACCACCGTCGATTACAGTTCCTGGCTCGCCGCCCACGACCTCTGAGGAGGCCCGGTGACCACCGCCAGTGACCGGCAGCCGACCGTTCGGTTGCCGCTACAACATTCCCCTACACACGACGACATCCCGCCGTCACCGTCCGTGGCAGAACCCACCGGACCGGGACGCGGGCGCCGCCGTCTGCTCATCGGCGGATTCACCGCACTCGCCCTCGCCGCCGGTATCGGAGGTGTGGCGGTCTACACACTTCGGGGTGACATCCCCCGCGGCACCACCGTGCTCGGCACCGACCTCGGCGGCATGACCCGCGCCGAGGCCACCACCGCCGTCCGCGACCGCCTCCTCGCCGACTCGCGGACCACCGCCGCCCTCGACATCCGGGTCGACGGCAAAGGCGCCACCCCGCGCCCCGCCGACATCGGCCTCGCCGTCGACGTGGACGCCACCGTCGCCGCCGCCGCCGAAGGCAGCCCCACACTGTTCGGCACCCGCACCGTCGACCCGGTGGTGACCGTCGACGCCGACCGCCTCGACGAGGCCCTGCGCAAGGCGATCGGCAAGGTCGGCACCGCGATGAAGGCCCCCGCCGTCACGTTCACCGGGCTCACCCCCAAAGCCACCCACCCGGAACCCGGCCGCGGACTCGACCCGGCCACCACCGCCGAGATCGTCACCGCCGGCTGGCTCGCCGGCGGCCCGATCACCGTGCCGCTCACCGAGACCCACGCGGCCACCACCGCCGAACAGGTCGACCAGCTGGTCGAGACCGTCGCCGAACCGGCCGTCAGCGGCCCGGTCACCGTCACCTCCGACGCCGGCACCCTCACCATCCCGCCGGCCGCCATCGCCAAGAGCCTGGTGCTCACCGCCGACAAGACCGGGCTGATCACCCCGCGGATCGACCCGAAGAAGCTGCGCGCCGCCGTCGCCTCCCGGCTCTCCAAGATCGAGAAGCCGGCGAAGGACGCCCGGTTCACCTTCGCCGGCGGCAAACCGAAGATCGTCGAAGGAGCCGAAGGCCGGGGCTTCGACCTGGCCGCGATGGCCCCCGCCCTGCTGACCGCGGCACAGAGCGGCGACGACCGTACCGTAGCGGGGTCCCTGACCGCCGCCGCACCCGCGCTCGCCGCCGCCGACCTGGAAAAACTCGGCGTCAAGGAGAAGGTCTCCACCTTCACCACCAAGTTCACCGGCGGCCTCGGCTCGTCCCGCAGCCAGAACATCGTCACCGCCGCCAAGAAGGTGCGCGGCGCGCTGGTGCTGCCCGGCAAGACCTTCTCGCTGAACAAGTACACCGGGGAACGCGGGTACGCGCAGGGTTACAAGGACGCCCCGGTGATCGTCGGCGGCCACCTCACCCCCGGCGTCGGCGGCGGTGTCTCACAGTTCACCACCACGCTCTTCAACGCCACCTACTACGCCGGGCTGAAGGACGTCGAGCACAAGCCGCACTCGTACTACTTCGACAGGTACCCGTCGGTCATCGAATCCACCATCTTCTGGCCCGACCTCGACTTCAAGTTCAAGAACGACAGCCCGCACGGGGTCCTCATCGACACCGCCTGGACCAGCAGCTCGATCACCGTGTCGGTGTGGAGCACCAAGGTGTGGGACAAGGTGACCACGGACTGGAGCCCGCGGCGCAACATCACCTCCCCGTCGACGATCACCAAACCGGCCGGCCCGAGCTGCATCGCGACCAGCGGCCTGATCGGCTTCACCCAGGACGCGTGGCGGCTGTTCCACAAGGACGGCAAGGTCGCCAAGCGCGAGAAGTTCTCCTGGAAGTACGCCCCCGAGCCCCGCTTCGTCTGCGGCGGCCCCGCGGACGACTGAGGGGTTCCGGCGGGGGTGTGGCTCACGGCGTGAGTCACACCCCCGCGTCACAGCCTCGCCGGATCGCGAACCCCGATGGCGTCGTCGAGTTCCGGATCCACCATGCTCAGCGCGGCGTCGAAGCGGTGTTGCAGGTTGCACACCATCCGGGCCACCGTGTTGCCGCAACCACCTTTTTCCAGGTAGATCCTCATCCACTGCTCCCCGATGTCCAGGCGCAGCCGCTGACCGACATGCAGGTCCACGGCCTCGACCTCAGCCGTGCCGTCCGGCGTGATCGACGGCACCCCCCAGAGCCGGAACGGGACGCGCGACGAGAACAGTTCGGTAAGGAAAGCGGGCTGGTCGGTGATCGGCCGGCTGAACCTCAGCGAGATCGGCCCGCCGGCAAAACTCCCGCCACCCTCGCCGTTGCCGAAATCCGACCAGCCGATCGCTTTCTCCTCGCAGAGGCGCACCAGCTTGCTGTAGCGCGAGACCACCGAGCCGACGAACTGGGTATGCAGGGCGAAGGAGTCGCCTGAGACAGCGAACCGGCCCTCCCGGTTGACCGCCTCACGAGCCGTCCCGAAGTCGGGATCGGAGATGGTCATCTCGATGCCGTCATAGGAGAAAGCCGATGCATAAGCACTGCTCTCGATGAACTCCAGGAAGGCCTCAGCATTTCGGCCGGACATCTGAAGCTGAAGATCCTCCGTGTCGGCCCCGCCGGATCCGAGAAGAGCCTTGCCTCGGAAGTCCGTTCGCACCCGCCTCGGCACAGCACCGGGCCAGGCTTGCCGAAGATGCTCGGAAGGCAGCCACATCTTGTCGAGATCGCGATGCGTGGAAACCCAGCGATTGATGATGGCGGAAGCTTTCTCCGCCCTCATGTCCGTGTGGAAGCTCCAGAACCGGGGGTCGAGCTGATCCACCCAGAAGTCACCGCTCTCGGTACGCACGCTGAGCAGGAAGGCGTCGTCCGACTCCTCGACGCCGACAACGCCCTCAAGCCTTCTCAGGTAGTCGCCGGGGTCGTCGGTGTGTGCCTCCAACACAAAAGTCTTGGTCGGCGACGAAGGGCTCAGTGCCAGATCGGCTGCCATGCTCGCGCGACTGGTCACCGTTCCTCCTCCGCACCATGGACAACCGGGTCGTCCTCATCATTGTCGCCGACCTCGAGCTCACGCAGCAGGTCCAACTGGTTCGGATCCGCCGTGTGCCGAGACCGGCCGGACCGCCCGAGCGCCTGGTACGCCTGGGTCCGTCCACGACGGTCGAGATCCTCTGGCGTCCTCAGGAACCGGACCAGGCCTTCGGGACGGACTCCGGTCTTTCGGTCATGGGCGAAACGGTCGGGTGCGGCGGCCACCACCCGGTCGACGGCGGAGGCAACCTTGACTCTCAGCGCCTGTTGCGCCCTATGGGCATAAAGTCCGTAATGTCGTGCGACTGACTCCGTCAATGACGTGACGGTGACCACCTCTCGGCGGTGAGCCAGCATCGCGACCATCTCTGCTTGCACAAACTGCTCAACGACCTCGACGGGCGACTCGTGGTCGAACGGAATCAGGCGGGGCGGCGGGCCGATCAGGTCGACCCCGCCCTCGAGAGCAGCCGAGATCGCCTTCGAGGCGAACTCACCGTCCAGAAGCTCGATCCGCCGAGGCGCCACCGAGAGGACAGGAAACGGAACACCTGCCGCCTTCAGACCGAGCCGGATCCGCCCCGCATGCTCAGCCAGGCAGACATAGAGGGTCTCCGCGGTCGGTTGGGATCGGCTCCGGACGGTGACATAACCGGCCTGGACCGCAGCCGCCGGCGGCAGATCACGATAGGTCCGGGCCTGCCCTTCCTCAATATTGGCACCCGACTTCGACTCCACCAGGACCAGGTGGTTGGTCACCTCGTTGAAAAGAAGAACGTCGATGACCACCTTGCGGCCGTGCGCGGCGGCCGGCACCTCCAGACCGGCGATCCGAAAACCAGCCTCAGCCAGGACAGCCCGATTCACGTCTCCCGCGGTGACGAGACCGACAAGGCCGTTGACCGGCAGCAGACGGGACTCCAACCACACCACCTCACTCGTAGTGTCCAAACTCTACCGACAGACGACGACGTTCATGGACCCCGTTCAGCCCGCGTTCCCACTGGCCGATGACGGTTTCCGGCCTTCACCGGCAGAGTTCACCGCACGTCTCACGGCCGCGAACTCCGGCGACTCACAGTGATCTTGAAAGCCCGGGAACTTTGGCACGGGTGGTGGCGACTAACGGGCGTTCCCTCGTACGGGGGAGAAACGAGCTTTGGGAAGAAGATGCTGACTCGTACTGTCGTCGCCGTCGCGGCGCTCGCCCTGACCACCCTGGCCGGCTGCGGCTCCTCCTCCGAGGCCACCTCGACGGCCGCGCCGGCGAGCACCGCCACCACCACCTCGGCTCCGGTGGCGGCTGCTGCGCTGACCGTGCAGAACCCGTGGGTGAAGGCGGCCGACTCGGGGATGACGGCGGCGTTCGCCACGCTGGTCAACAACACCGGCGCGGATGTGACGATCGAGTCGGCGACCTCGCCGGCCTCGCCGCTGGAGTTGCACACCATGGAGATGAAGGACGGCCAGATGGTGATGACGCCGAAGGAGGGCGGCTTCGTGATCAAGGCGGGTGCCACGCACGAGCTGGCGCCGGGCGGCGATCACCTGATGCTGATGAAGCCGTCGGCCGCGATCAAGCCGGGTGACGAGCTGTCCTTCACGCTGAAGCTGACCGGTGGCGGCACTGTCGACTTCACCGCTGTCGCGAAGCCGTTCGCCGGGGGCCAGGAGAGCTACGCCCCGGGTCACTCGTGACCGTCTCCCGGCGGGCGCTGCTGGCCGGGGGCGCGATGGCCGGGCTGGGTACGGCGGGCGCGGCCGGCTATCTGGCCGCCGCGCCGGCCGCCCCGGCTCCGGCCGCGGTTCCGGTGCCCGACTTCCAGGACATCGGCACCGGCATCGTCCCGTTCCACGGCAGGCGGCAGGCCGGGATCACGAACGAGCCGCCGGCGCACGGCTCGTTCGTGGCGCTGACCCTGGCCAAGGGCACCGACCGGGCCGCGCTGGGCCGGATGATGCGGCTGCTCTCCGACGACGCGGCCCGCCTGACCCGGGGTGAGCCGGCGCTCGGGGACACCGAGGCGGAGCTGGCCGTGCATCCGGCCCGGCTGACGGTGACGTTCGGGTTCGGGCCGGGCTTCTACCGGGCGGCGGGGCTGGAGTCGCCGGTGCGGGATCTGCCGCCGTTCTCGATCGACCGTCTGCAGGATCGCTGGAGTGGCGGCGATCTGGTGATGCAGATCTGCTCCGATGACGCGCTGACCGTGACGCACACCCAGCGCATGCTGATCAAGGATGCCCGGCCGTTCGGGGCGATCCGGTGGGTGCAGCGCGGGTTCCGGCGCAGCGCGGGGGTGCACAAGGCCGGGTTCACCCAGCGCAACGTGTTCGGGCAGCTGGACGGCACGGCGAATCCGAAGGACGCCGAGATGGAGACCGCGGTCTGGAATCCGGACGACACCACCCGGTTGGTGGTACGCCGGGTCCGCACCGACATCGAGACCTGGGATCTGCTGAGTGTCGGTGACAAGGAGAACTCGACCGGGCGGAGGATGGGTTCGGGGGCTCCGCTGTCCGGGACGGCCGAGCACGACGAGCCGGACTTCGCGAAGGTGGACGCGACCGGCCTGCCGGTGATGCCCGACCACTCCCACGTGACCAGGGCGCACGTCACCGATGCGAAACTCAAGATCCTGCGCCGGCCGTACAACTACGACGAGGCGCCGGACGCGCAGGGCCGACCCGATGCCGGGCTGGTCTTCGCGTCGTACCAAGCTGACATCGACCGGCAGTATCTCCCCATCCAGCGGCGGCTCGCCGAGAAGGACCTGTTGAACGAATGGACAACACCGATCGGATCCGCGGTCTTCGCCATTCCGCCCGGCTGCGCCGAGGGCGGCTGGATCGGCGAGCGGGTGCTCGCCTGACCCGTGCCCTGCTGGCGCTCACGGCGATGCTGTTCGTGCTGGTGCCGGGGGCGCCGGCGTGGGCGCACAACGCGCTCGCCGAGGCCAGCCCGGACAAGAAGGCCACCGTCGAGAAGTCGCCGAGTGAGGTCAAGCTGCGGTTCCTGCAGAAGCTGGACCCGGAGTACACCACGATCGTGGTGAGTGACGCCGCGAAGCAGAAGATGCCCACCTCGGATCCGAAGGTGGACGGCGCCACCGGTGTCGTCACCATCGACGAGCCGCTGGCGAACGGGGTCTACACGGTCGCCTACCAGGTGGTCTCGAACGATGGGCACACGGTGAAGGGCTCGTACGAGTTCACCGTCGACGACCCGTCGGCGACCGCCTCGCCGGAGCCGACCACGGCCGCGCCGACCACCGGCGCCCCGTCCGCGGAGCCGCCGGCCACCACTGCGCCGGCGGTCGCTGCCGAGACCAAGTCCGATGAGTCGAACACCACCCTCATCGGCATCATCGTCGGCATCGTGGTCGTGGTGGCCGCTGTTGCCGGTTTCCTGCTGATCCGACGCCGTAAAGCATGAGAGGTCTCCCCCCGATGAAGCAGACAGCGCTGCGCCGCGCCGCCACCGTGACCGCGGTGGCGGCCGCTTTCGTGTTCGGCCTGGCCGGCCCGGCGGCCGCGCACGTGACCGTCAACCCGGACACCGCGACCCAGGGTGGCTACTCCAAGGTGACGTTCCGGGTGCCGAACGAGAGCGACACCGAGTCGACGAACAAGCTGGAGATCAACCTGCCGGCCGAGGCCCCGATCGGGTCGGTCTCGCTCAAGCCGGTGCCGGGCTGGACCGCGACGACCGAGAAGTCGAAACTGGCCACCCCGGTGAAGGTGCACGACAGCGAGATCAGCGAGGCGGTCATCAAGATCACTTGGACGGCGGCCTCCGGCTCGGAGATCAAGCCGGGCACCTTCCAGGAGTTCGACCTGCAGCTCGGCCCGCTGCCGGCCGTCGACCAGATCGTCATCAAGGCCCTGCAGACCTACACCGACGGTACGATCGTCCGCTGGATCGACGAGCCCACCACCGACGGCACCGAGCCGGAGAGCCCCGCCGCGGTCCTCAAGCTGACCCCGGCCGGCGCCGCCGCGGAGACCACCGAGCCGGCCCCGGCCACCGAGGCCGCCGCGGAGACCGAGTCCGGTGGCGGCGGCTCGGCGTGGGGCGTCGCGGGCCTGGTCGCCGGTCTGGCCGGCCTGGTCCTGGGCCTGCTCGCCTATCGCAAGGCGGCCACCGCGCCCAGCGCCTGACTCATCCCTCGGGGCCGGCCACCAGGTCGGCCCCGAGGTCGTCCGGCGCCCGCATCCGCCAGGCGTCGGTGATCAGCTCGCTCAGCCGTTCGGACGAAACCCGCTCCAGCCGCACCATCACCAGCGGCAACCCGTCGTAGCCGGATGTGGTGAAGAACATCTCCGGCTCGCCGAGCAGCAGGGCCTGCTTCTCCGCCTCGTCCCCGACGAACAAAACCGCCACATCCGTACGGATCACCCGCGGTTTTCCGGGTAGACGTTCCGGATATGACCACACGAAACCCTTCCCATCCACCCGGAAGTCGAACCCGTCACTGTCGATCTCCACCGTGTGCGGGAGGGCCAGGGCGATCCGGCGCACGTCGTCAGCGTCACTCACGGTGGTCATTCTGCAACATGTCTGTCGACGCCTGTGGTAATTGATGCCTTGCCTACGTGGTAGCTAGGCTTCTATTCTCCGATCCAAGAAATAGGAAATCCCCTCCCTCCCAGGCGGTCGGCACATGCAGAAACTCCTACTCCTAGCTCTTGTCGGACTCGGCGCACAGCTGGTCGACGGCAGCCTGGGCATGGCCTACGGCGTGACCTCGACCACCCTCCTCCTCGCCATCGGCACCAACCCGGCGGCCGCCTCGGCCACCGTGCACCTGGCCGAGATCGGCACCACCCTGGTCTCCGGCCTCTCCCACTGGCGGTTCGGCAACGTCGACTGGAAGGTCGTCCTCAAGATCGGTGTGCCGGGCGCGATCGGCGCCTTCGCCGGTGCCACGTTCCTGTCCAGCATCTCCACCGAGACCGCCGCGCCGCTGATGGCGATCATCCTGCTCGTGCTCGGCCTCTACGTGTTCATCCGCTTCACCTTCCAGGGCCTGCCCAAGGGCCAGCTCGGCAAGCCGCTGCGCAAGCGCTTCCTCACCCCGCTCGGCCTGGTCGGCGGCTTCGTCGACGCGACCGGTGGCGGCGGCTGGGGCCCGGTCGGCACCCCGGCGATCCTGGCCAGCGGCCGGCTCGAACCGCGCAAGACCATCGGCTCGATCGACACCAGTGAGTTCCTCGTCGCGATCGCGGCCAGCCTCGGCTTCATCTGGGGCATCGGCAGCGAGAACATCGACTACGGCTGGGTCCTGGCCCTGCTCATCGGCGGTGTGATCGCCGCGCCGGTGGCCGCCTGGCTGGTCCGGCACATCCCGCCGCGGGTGCTCGGCGCCGCGGTCGGTGGCGTGATCATCCTGACCAACAGCCGGTCCCTGCTGCGCAGCGACTGGATCGACGCGCCGGACGCGGTGCGCTACCCGATCTACGGCGTCATCTACGTCGCCTGGGCCGCCGCGATCGTCTACTCGGTGCTCCAGTACCGCAAGAACGCCGCCGAGGAGCGGCAGATCATCGCCGAGGCGGAGGCCGCCGCCGGCGACACCCCCGACGACAAGGACAAGGCCCCGGTCGGCGCCTGACCCCCACCCGGACCCACCACTGAGCCGGAACTCCCCGGGCGGAGTTCCGGCTCAGCGCGTCTCCAGCGCGGTACGGCGGACGCAGCACCGGAAGCAGCGTGGCATAGGCGGCCCGCCGGCAACCGATCCCTCCCGGATCCGCACCTCCGCCCGCACCCGCCGGCTCCGAACATCCCGGCGTGATCCTCAGCGTCGTCCGGTCGGTTCTGGCCGCCACCGCCCTGGCCACCGTCACTCTCGGTCCCACCGCACCGGCGGCCGCGGTGGTCCCCTGCCGGGCCGGGGAGAAGCCGCACGCCGCGCCGTACACCCCGCCGGCCGACCCGGACACCGTCCGGATCATGCCGCTCGGCGACTCGATCACCCGCGGGATCGGGTTCACCCCGCTCGACGGCTACCGCGCCGACCTGCGCTCCCGCCTGGTCGCGGCGGGCTGGGCGGTCGACATGGTCGGCTCCGGCACCGACGGGACCGGCCCGGACGGCGACCACGAGGGCCACCCCAGCTGCACCATCGGCGAGGTCACCGCGATCGTCGCGGACCGGCTGGCCGTCTACCGCCCGGACATCGTGCTGCTGCACCTGGGCACCAACGACATGCGCAGCCCGGCCGAGGCGGCGCGGGCCCCGGAGCGGATGCGGGACCTGCTGACCCTGATCGCCCGGCAGGCCCCGGACACCGAGGTGTACGTGGCCCGGATCATCGGCGCCCAGTCGTACGG
This sequence comes from Actinoplanes sp. G11-F43, assembly GCF_050589265.1. Taxonomy (NCBI): domain Bacteria; kingdom Bacillati; phylum Actinomycetota; class Actinomycetes; order Micromonosporales; family Micromonosporaceae; genus Actinoplanes; species Actinoplanes sp. G11-F43. The sequence goes on along the minus strand of NZ_JBNZCE010000029.1, from coordinate 57,334 downwards.
CCCGAAGAGCCCCGGCGGCATCCGGCAGCGCGGCGCCGACCTCCTGAACCGGGCCCTGCCGGGTCTGGTCGCGGCGGCCGGCCCGCGCTTCCACACGGTCGACATGCGCGACATCGGCGGGCTGGACCTGACCGACGTCGTACACCCGGACCGGTACGGCTACATGAAGATGTCCTGGCGCTGGTACCAGGCCCTGAAACGGCCGCACGACCGCGCCGGCCACGACCCGTACACGGCGACGAGGATCCTCCGTTGCATCCGGAGCACCGCGGCCCCGTTCGCCCGCGCCGCCGCCGGCTGCCACACCTGGCACCGGCGTTCCGGCGTCTGGCAGGTCCGGACCGCGAAAGGCTGGGTGACCGGCTGGTAGGACCTCAGTGGTCCGGCGTCCCCGGCGGGGCCATGATCCGCAGCGCGTTGGCGTCGACGGCGATCCGCAGTGGGGTCCGCCCGCACGGCTCGCCGTCCACCTCGACGTGAGCCGGCCGATCGGTCTCCAGCCACAGCTCGCCGACCGCGATGAAGGGGCGTTCCCGCAACGTACGCCGATGCCCGGTGAGCACGTTACGAGCCGTCTCCCGGATCAGTTCGCGGCGCGGCGCCCCACCGACCGGATAGGCCACCAGCAGACGGTCGTCGGCGTGCGCGTCGGCGGTGATCGGGCGGCCGGCGTGGAAACCGCCGTTCGCCACGTACATCTGATGGGTGGTGAAGACGATCTCCTGGTCGCCGGCCCGCAGGGTGGCCCGCAACGGTCGGTGCCGGGACAGCAGCCCCAGCGCGGTGAGCGGGTAGGCGATCCGCCCGATGATCCGTTTCAGTCCGCTCGGCACGTTGCTCATGATGTCGGCGGACAGCCCCACCCCGACGTGGTTGGTGAACGGCATGTCCCCGGCGATGCCCAGATCCACGTCGATCACCGCGCCGTCGACGAGCGTGGCCACCGCCTCGTCGAGGCTGGGCTGGATGCCGACCGTACGCGCGAAATTGTTCGTCGTCCCCAACGGCAGCAGACCCAGGGCGATGTCCCGGTGTGCCAGCATCCGCCCGGCCGTGCTGATCGTGCCGTCACCACCACCGGCGACCAGCAGATCCGGCTGGTGGGCGAGGGCGGCGCGCATCGAGTTCTCCAACTCGCCCGGACGGTCCACCGCATACGATCCGAGCAGGTCGAATCCGGCGTCGACGAGACGGGCGTGGGCATCCGCGTACAGCTGGCGGCCCCGCCGCGACCGCGCGTTGACCACCAGCGCCGCCCGCCGCCCACGCCGGATGTCCTCGGTCAACTCCTGCTTCGTCCGCACCGGCTGACCCTATCTGCTGGAGATCACGGAAAGATGAGACGCACGGCCGCGTATCCGCGCAGCACGAACCCCGGACTGCGCACCGGTTCGGCGGCGAGTTCCATCCGCGGCCCGCGGTCCAGCAGCGCGGTCAGTGCCGCCCGCAGTTCGATCCGGGCCAGCGGCGCGCCCAGGCAGAAATGCAGTCCGGCCCCGAAACCGAGGTGCGGGTTGGGCGCCCGCCCGGCGTCGAACCGGTCCGGTCGCGCGAAGACCGCCGGGTCCCGGTTGGCCGCGCCGAGCAGCGCGGCCACCTCCGCGCCGGCCGGCACGGTCACCCCGCCAACTTCAAGATCGATTGCTGCGGTACGGGTGAACAACTGCGACGGCGAGTCGTACCGCAACATCTCCTCCACCGTGGTCGCCACCAGCCCCCGGTCGGACCGCACCCGGGCCAGCTCGCCGGGATGCTCCAGCAGTGCCACCATCCCGTTGCCCAGCCCGTTCACCGACGCCTCGTGACCCGCGTTGAGCAGCAGGATCGCCGAGGCGACCAGTTCCTCACCGGACAGCCGGTCCGAACCGTCCCGCACCGAGACCAGGTGACTGATCATGTCGTCCCCGGGCTCGGCGGTCTTCCTCCCGGCCAGATCACCCATGTACTCGGCGAACTCCCGGCACGCCTGGACCGCGGCCGCCTCGGTCTCCGGTGTGCGGCCCATCTCGTACATCCGGACCATCGCCGCCGACCACGGCCGCAGCCGGTGCCGATCGCCCGCCGGAACCCCCAGCAGTTCCGCGATGACACCGACCGCCAGCGGTTCGGCGAAATCGGCCAGCAGGTCGAACTCCCCGCCGGTCTCGTTCAGCAGCCGCACCGCCTCCGCGGCGACCGCCGGGCGCAGCCGCTCCACATGGCCGCGCGCGAACGCCTTGGCGACGAGCCCCCGAAGCCGGGTGTGCACCGGTGGCTCGTTCTCCATCATCTGATTCCGGTGCAGGGTGTTGAACGGCTCGAACACGTCACCGGGCGTCTCGTCCCGCCAGAACCGCCCCAGCCGCCGGTCCCGCAGCACCGCACCGGCGACGGCATGCCCACTGGCCAGCCACCGCCCGGTCGCCGGGTGGAAGGTCAGCGGCCCACGTTCCCGGAGCCGACCGAGCACCGGGTACGGATCGGCGAGAAACCCGGCTTCCGCAAAGTCGACGTCCACCCCCGAACGCTATCGGCCCCCGATGTGGGGTGGTCAGCGGGCGGCCAGGGCCGCGTGGCGGCCGTGGCGCCAGAGGGCTCCGGCCTCGGGGAAACCGGCGGCCCGGGCGGCGGCCGCGTGCCAGGACAGGGCCGGGGTGAAGCCGGCGGCCGGGCGGGTTTCGAAGATCTCCGCACGGCGTCTCATCAGGGCGCTGAGTTCCGGGACCTCGGCGACGGTGGACCACCAGCGGGTCCATGACGGGTCGGTGGCCGCCGGCGGGGTGAGGGTGCGCATCACGGCGGGCAGGCCGTCGTCGGGCATCACGTCGGCCACCACCAGCAGACCACCGGGTGCCAGGAGGCCGCGGATCGTCGCGTACAGGGCGCGGGCCGCGGCGGGGCTCAGGTAGTGGACGGTCATCACCGCGGTCACCAGGTGGTAGCCGGTTCCCACTCGGGCCGGCCAGCACGGATCGGTCAGGTCGGCTTCGGTGACCGTGACCGAGACGGGTACCGCGGCCCGGGCCAGGGCCAGCAGGACCGGGTCGATGTCGGCGAGGGTGATCCGGGCGGCCGGCCAGCGGACGGCCAGGCGTTCGGCGAGCAGGCCGGGGCCGCCGCCCAGGTCCAGGACCCGGGCGGGTGGGCCGGAGAGGCGTTCGGCGGTGGTGACGATCGCCTGTTCGAGGTCGGGGAGGGCGGGGAGGTAGCCGGCCATCACGGTGTTCCAGGCTCGGCGATGGCCGGCCACGTCGGCGGGGAGTAGGGACGGCATGACCACCTCGGGGCTACTGGTTCGGAACGACAATCGTTTCTAACCAGAGGTGGACCTTGATGGTCGCGGTTCGGCGGATCCCGGCCGGCCCGCGCGGCGAGACACCGGCCCGCGCGGCGAGACGCCGGCCCGCGTGCCGAGTTGCGGGGCGGAGCGCGCCGCAACTCGGCACGCGGTTTCAGTGGTCCAGACGGGCGAGCGCCTCCAGCAGGCGGTCCACCTCGTCGACCGTGTTGTAGACGTGCAGGCTCACGCGTACCGACGCGGTCTTCTCGCCCTGGGCGCCCTGGCAGTGACCGTCGGCCCGGACCAGCAGCCCGTCGCCGGCCAGGATGAAACCGAGGTCGTTGGAACCGATCGACCGGTGCCGGAACGTCACTATCCCGTGCCGCTGCTGCACCAGCGAGTCGGCGGTCAGGCTGCGCTGACAGCCCAGCACCTCGTAGGCGGCCAGTTTCGACAGGCCTTCGGTGAGGCGTACGCCCAACGCCTGGTTCCATCGGGCGACCCGGTCCAGGCCGGCCTTCTCCAGCCAGTCCATGGCGGCGGCCAGGCTGATGATGCCGCTGGTGTTCGGCGAACCCTGCCAGCCGGCCGGCTGGTACGCGGGACCGCGCTGGTTGCGGGCCCAGATCGCGCCGGTGCCGGGCAGTGCCATCGCCTTGTGCCCGGAGAAGACCACGAAGTCGACGTCGAGCTCGCGGACCGACAGTGGGATGTGCCCGAAGCTCTGTGCCGCGTCCAGGCAGATCGGCACGCCGGGGGCGAGGGCGCGCAGCCGCTGGACGTTCATGTCGTTGCCGTAGACGTGGTGGACGTGGGTGGCGGCGATCATCCGGGTCCGTGGGGTGACGGTGATCCGGCGGTGGTCGTAGTCGTGGGCCGCGTCGTACGGGATGGCCCGCACCGCGATGCCGGCCAGGGTGGCCGCCTCCACCCAGGGCATGCTGTTGGCGTTGTGGTCGGCGAACGGCACCAGGATCTCGTCGCCGTCGCGCAGCTGGGGCAGCAGCCAGTCCCGGGCGACGGCCCGCAGCCCTTCGGTGGTGCCGCTGACGAACTGGACGGTGGACTCGTCCGGCAGCGGGTCGTCGAGGAAGCTCTTCAGCCGGTCGCGGGCCTGGTCGATGCGGGCGGTGGTGCGGTTGGCCCAGGGGTAGGTGCCCCGGGAGGCGTTGGCGTTCCCGGTGGTCAGGTAGGTGATCACGGTGTCCAGCACGGACTGCGGCTTCTGCGAGGTGGCGGCGCTGTCCAGGTAGGCCACATCCGGGTTGGCCTCGATCATCGGGAACTGGTCGCGCAGGGCACGCTGCCAGGGGGCGAGGTCGTCGAGTGTGGTCATGGTCAGTCCCGGGCCGGTTCGAGGCCGGCGATCAGGGCGAGCGCTGTGGCGGTGTGGCCGCTGGAGGGTTCCACGACGGTGTCGTCGCGTTCGGCGGCACCGGGCGGCAGGGGGCGGGCCATGGCCCGGACGGCCCGGTCCTTGACCGAGCCGAAGGGGCTGGGCAGTTCGAGCTCGGCGTGGAGATCGATGTTCTCCAGGCCGTGCACGGCGGGGTCGATGCGCACCAGCGGGGTGGTGCCGATGGCGTCGACGATGGCGTCGAATCTCATGGGGGCTCCGAGGGCGGGTGGATGGGCCGGTGACCCGCCCGGCCGGAAGGCGGCAACCCTCCGGCCGAGCGGTTGAGGACGGGCCGTGGTGGCGCTGCGGCCCGTGAAGCAGCCGGCCGTGCCGGCGAGGACCCGAGGGTCGCCGGGCACGGACGGGCCGATGGACCTGCCGCCGGGTGATCAGGCCGGGTTCCAGGCAGAGATTCCCTAGAAGATAGACGCCGACCGGGGCAAAATGAAAATCATTCCGCCTAACAGGTACGGGATCCGCCGGCGCCCAGGCGGCGATCGGTCCGCCCCGGTCGAGCAGATCACCCTCGTCGAGCGGGGACTGCGTGACAGATCCGACCCTCGGCGTCAGGAGGAGCACTCCCCCAACGTATCCGCCGTCACCACTCTCCGCAAAGGAGTGAACACCCAGAGTCAGATAGTACGCAGGTCCAGGGTGTGCCAGACCGGCGCCTCGGCACCACCCGTCGACCACCAGAGCATGCCGTCCTTGGTGGCGGCCAGATCGGCGGCCACCGCGAGCGGCACGTCCCGGCCGGTCTCCAGGTCATGCACCAGCAGAGCGGCGGTGCCGGTCAGATCGGCGTTCGGGCCGGGCACCGAGAGGATCTCGAAGCGGTCCAGCACCGCCACGTCGTTCACCGCGGCCTGGGTGTCGGTGCCGGCCACCCGGCGCCGCTGCGAACCGTCCGGGCGCATCAGATCCAGCCGGGCGGTGCCCTCACCGGTCATCACACTCACCCGGCACCAGGACGGGCCGCACATGCCCCACTCGGCGCCGGAGAACGGCACCGCCACCGTCCGGCCGTCGTCCAGATTGAGCATCCGCACCGTGCCGGACTGCCCGCCGCTGTCGTCGGTCAGCCACGGCCACGCCGACAGCGCCCACTGGCCCTTCACCTCCCGCACGGTCACCTTGCCGCCGCCGGTGGCGATCGACCGGACCTGGGTGGTGGCGTCGCCCTCCCCGGCCACCCAGTGCACCCGGCCCTCGGCCACCACCAGGTCGTGCTGGTTGCCGTAGAACAGGGTGTTGCCGGTGTCCACGGTCAGCCGGCGCGGCGAGGCACCGTCGCGGCCCACCGTCCAGATCTCGACAGGCTTGCCGTTGACCGATTCGGCCCAGAACAGCCGGTCGCCGGCCGAGGTCATCGCCTCGAACCGGGGATCGTCGTCCGCGGGCAGGTCCCGCAACTCGCGGGCGATGCCGTCCCGCTCGATGAACAACTTCACCCGGCCGCCGGAGGTGACCGTGCCGACCGCCGTGGAGGCGTCCAGGAAGTGCACCGGCTCGACGCTCAGATCCTTCAGGTCGGCGCGGTCGGCGTCCGGCCAGGCCTGCTCGACGGTGATCCGGGCACCGGCCGCCGGGGCCGGCTGCGGGGCCTCCGGGATGGTCCCGGCCAGCAGCGCGCCGGCCGCGGCCAGCGCCACCACCACGCCGATCCAGGGGCGGGCCCGGCTCACTCGTACTGCTGCTTCGGTGGGGTGATCGGCTGCCACTGTTCGACCTCGAGATAGGCGATGTCGGCCTGATTGACCGGATCCTTGCCGCGCTTGTCACTGAACCGGCCGGTGACCTCCAGCCACGTGCCGGCCGGCACGTCCACCACCGGGCCACCGGTCAGCCCGACCTTGATCGGGCGGCCGTCGGCGGCGCAGCAGCTCACCACGATCCGGGCCAGCATCACACCCTCCGGGCCGGTGGTGACGAAACCGGTCAGCTGCAGACGGCGATCGGTCAGGCTGCGGCCCTCGTCGTAGATCACCCGGGAGGCGTAGTCGATCAGGCTCACCCGGGCCGGATCCCCGTCCGGCAGCGGGGCGTAGTCGGAGTCCGCACTCACCTGCACCGTCCCGGACTGGCCGGCGGTGTACGAGCCGAGCGCGGGCGGGGCCACCAGCAGCAGGCCCAGCACCGGAAGCAGGAGCAGCCAGCCGACCCGGGGCTCGTGGTGGGCGTGGTCGTCCTCGGCGTCGCCTTTGAAGGAGTACCAGAGGGTCATCACCGCGGCCGCGACAAGGGCCAGACCCGCGGCGATCAGGAACGGACGCAGCCCCTCCTTGACGTACCGCAGATAGAGATCGCCGGCCGACGCCTTCAGCACCGCGCCGCCGAACAGGAACAACACCACCGCCTGCGCCTGCCGGTTCACAGCAGCACCGCCCCGAAGCCGACCGCCACCAGGATCGCCACCACGAAGGTGACCGGCGCGAACCGGGTCGCGAAGCCGCGCCCGAAGACCCCCGCCTGCATCGAGATCAGTTTGAGGTCCACCATCGGGCCCACCACCAGGAACACCAGTCGCGAGGTCAGCGAGAACTGGGAGAGCGAGGCGGCGACGAACGCGTCCGCCTCGCTACAGATCGACAACAGCACCGCCAGCACGGCGAGAGCCAGCACCGACAGCACCGGCTGCGCGGCCAGGGTCTGCAACCACGCCTCCGGCACGACCACGTTGATCGTCGCGGCGGCCGCGGCCCCCACCACCAGGAACCCGCCGGCGTGCACCACGTCGTGCCGGCAGGCCGACCAGAACGCCCGGGCCTTCGACGCGCCGTCCAGGTCCGGCCGGTGCGGCAGCTTGATCCACTCCGACTTGCCGAGCCGCAGCCACAGCCAGCCCATCAGCACCGCCACCACCAGGCTGGCCAGACCGCGGGCCACCACCATCTCCGGGTTGTCCGGGAACGCCACCGCGGTCGCCACCAGCACGATCGGGTTGATCGCCGGGGCGGCCAGCAGGAACGCCAGCGCCGCCGCCGGGGTCACCCCCCGGCGGATCAGCGAACCGGCGATCGGCACCGCGCCACATTCACACCCCGGGAGGACCACCCCGGCGACACTCGCCGCCGGGACCGCCAGCACCGGGTGCCGGGGCAGCGCCTTCGCCCAGAACGAGCGGGGCACGAACACCGCGATCACCGCGGACAGCACCACCCCGAACACCAGGAAGGGCACCGCCTGCACCAGCACCGAGACGAACACCGTGGTCCAGGTCTGGAACAGCGGGCCGGAGACCAGGCCGGCCAGCTGCCCCCGGAAGATCACCAGAAGCACCAGAACCACGGCGAGGACCTCGACCTCGATGGATCTGGTTCTGGTTTTCGTCTTCAGCCCCTCCGTCACCCGGAGGAATTTACCCGTTCCTGTCGATCACGGACGCGCCGCCGGTCCCGCCGATCGAAGACTCACGGGCTCGCGGCCAGGAACAGGAAGACCGCCATCAGGCTCAGGTGCAGGCCACCCTGGAGGATGTTGGCCCGGCCCGGCACCACGGTCAGCGTGCCCACCGCCACGGTCAGCACCAGCAGCACCATCTCGGTGCCGCCCAGACCCAGCGTCAGCGGCCCCTCCAGCCAGATCATCGCCACCGCGATCGCCGGAATGGTCAGGCCGATACTGGCCATCGCCGAACCGAGCGCCAGGTTCAGGCTGGTCTGCATCCGGTCCCGGGCCGCCGCCCGCACCGCGGCGATGGTCTCCGGCAGCAGCACCAGCAGCGCGATCACCACACCGACCACCGCCTGCGGCAGACCCGCCCCGGCCACCGCCGACTCGATCGTCGGCGACACCCCCTTGGCCAGCCCGACCACCGCGACCAGGGCGACCAGCAGCAGGCCGAGGCTCTGCAGAGCGGTCTTCGACGACGGCGGCTCCAGGTGCTCCTCGGCGTCGATCACCTCACCGGCCGTGGTGATCGGCATGAAGTAGTCCCGGTGCCGTTTCGTCTGCACCGCCACGAACAGCAGGTACAGGCCGAGCGAGACGACCGCGGCGAAGGCCAGCTGGGCCGGGGTGAACTGCGGGCCGGGGCTGCTCTTGGTGAACGTCGGCAGCACCAGGCTGAGCGTGGCGATCGCGGTCACCGTGGCGAACGCGGCGCCGGTGCCCTCCGGGTTGAACACCGCGTACTTCCGGCGCAGCGCACCGACCAGCAGCGAGATGCCCAGGATGCCGTTACAGGTGATCATCACGGCGGCGAAGACGGTGTCCCGGGCCAGCGACTGCGCCTTCTCACCGCCGCTCACCATCAGCGTGACGATCAGGGCCACCTCGATGACGGTGACCGCCACCGCGAGGATCAGCGAACCGTAGGGTTCACCGACCCGGTGCGCCACCACCTCCGCGTGGTGCACGGCGGCCAGCACCGCGCCGGCCAGCAACAACGACACCACGATCACGACGTACGGGGGTAGGTCGCGCCCGAACGTGGCTATCAGTGCCACGAAGGCGAGCAGGGGAACGTACAGCGTCCAACGGGAGATCACCCGTCCGACTCTGCCAAACTCCGGCTGGACTCGCCGGACTTGTGCCCATCACTGTGGCCCAGCGAACGTCCTGGGGCGATCCGGTCCCGGACCAGGCGCTTCAGATGGGCCAGCTCGGGGAAGCCGCCCTCGGCCTTGCGCGACCACAGCGTCTCCTCGCCGAGCCGCACCTCGAACACCCCGCCGACACCCGGCACCAGCGCCACCTCGCCCAGGTCGGTGGTGAACGTGGTGAGCAGCTCCTGCGCCGTCCAGGCGGCACGCATCAGCCAGCGGCACTGCGTGCAGTACTCGATCTCCAGGCGGGGCTCTCGCGACGTCATGATGGCAAAGTATGCCGGAACACGGAGTTCGGAGAAGGAGACGCATTGAAGGCACGGCACACCACCGCTGCTCTGCTCGTCGCGGTGGCCCTCACCGCCGCCGGCTGCGGCAGCGAGGACGAACCCCTGGAGACGGCGGTGACAGCCACCGACTTCGTGGCTCTCGGTGACTCGTACGCGGCCGGTCTGGGCGCGGGCAACTACAACTCGGACGCGAACTGCCGGCAGAGCCTGGACGGCGGCTACCCGCAGTTGTTCGCGAAGCAGCAGACCACCCCGTTCGGCAAGGTCACCGACGCGTCCTGCGCCGGTGCGGTGATCAACGACGTGCGGTACGAGCAGCTCGACGCCCTCAGCGACACCACCGGCGTGGTCACCCTGACGGTCGGCGGCAACGACGCCGGCTGGACCACCTCGGTCCAGGAGTGCCTGTTCGCCGACGACAAGGCCTGCGCGGCCTCGGTGGAACAGAACATCGGGAAGGCGAAGAGCACCCTGCCGGCCGCGCTCGACGATCTCTACGAGTCGATCCGGAGCAAGGCCCCGAACGCCAAGGTGTACGTGCTCGGCTACCCGCACCTGGTCGCCCAGCCCGGCAAGTCCGGGGTGACCTGCCAGCAGCTCGGCGACGCCCGGCGCGAGGCGCTGAACGAGGGCGCCGACGACCTGGTCGAGCTGATCAAGGGCCGGGTCGAGGCCCAGCAGGGGTTCGTCTTCGTCGACGTGCGCGAGGCGTTCCGCGGCCACGAGGCGTGCACGAAGGAGCCGTGGATCCACTCGGTCGGCGCCGACCTGGCCGAGTCGTTCCACCCGAACGCCGACGGGTACCAGGCGTACCTGAAAGCACTTCTGTCCGTCGCCGGCTGATCCCCCGCCGTTGGCGTGGTGTACGCCTTCCCGGGTTGGGATGGGCCGTGCACCACGCCAACCACTACTACGGTCACGCCCGTGTGCTGGCCCGCTACTGCGGATCCGGCGACGAGCTGCCACTGATCCGGGGCTACCTCCAGCACGGGTGGAACATCGGCGACGGGATGGCGCCCGACCACGAGTACACCCCCGGCATGCCGTCGTTCCTGTGGAGCGAGCGGACCCGGCGGCGGGCCTGGTCGATGGGGCGGCGGCGGCTGTACGTGACCGGGGCCCCGTGGGCGTACCTGGTGGCGATGACCCCACCCGCGCCGGACCAGAAGCGCGAGGGCACCATCTTCTACCCCTTCCACGGCTGGGAGGGCCAGCACGTCCAGGGTGACCACGACCGGCTGATCGCCGAGATCCGCGACACCGAGACCGGGCCGGTCACGGTCTGCCTGTACTGGCAGGAATACCGGACCGTCGCCGTACGCCAGCGGTACGAGCAGGCCGGCTTCCGGGTGATCTGCCACGGCTACCGGGGCGGCTGGTGGAAGAACCTGGACCCGGCGTTCCTCGACCGGCAGCTCGCCGAACAGCGCCGGCACCGCCGGGTCGCCTCCAACCGGCTGTGCAGCGCCATCCTCTACGGGGTGCTGGCCGGCTGCGAACCGGCCGTCTACGGCGACCCGATGCAACTCGACGGCGAGAAGGACCTGTTCGGCGGCCGATCCCGGATCCGGCGCCAGTGGGCGGCCATGCACGGGCCCACCATCGACCCGGCCACCGCCCGCACCGTCACCACCGAGGAGCTCGGCGCCGACCGGCTGCTCTCCCCCGCCGAACTCCGCCACCTGCTGAACTGGACCCCCGCGTGACCGCGCTGATGCTCGGCGGCGAGATGCCGCACTGGTCCGACGACACCCCGGTCCGCGGGGAGGTGCTGCGCGGCCTGCTCTCCACCGCCTCCGGCAGCACCCTGGTGGTCGGGCCACACCATCCGGACCTGGTCGCCGCGATCCCGGCCCGGCAGGTCACCGTGCTGGTGCGCGGGGTGCCGGACGCCACCCGGTACGCGACCCTGCCCGGCGTCCAGGTGTGCTGCGGAAGTCTGGAGAAACTGGCGGCGGTCCCGGCGTACGACACGGTCATCGCCCTGGACGGCCTGGACCGGACCGGCTCCACCGAGGACTCCGCCGCCCTGTCCTGGGCCGACGGCCTGGACCGGCTGCTGAGCGTGCTGCGCCCCGGCGGCCTGCTGCTGCTGGGCCACGGCAATCCGCTCGGCCTGCACCGCCTCTACGCGGGCGCCACCACTCCCGGTGACGCCGACTGGGCGGTGGCCGACGACCCCGGCCGTCCCGCCCGCCTGGAGACGCTGTCCGCGCACCTGCACCGGGCCGGGCTGTCGGTGACCGGCGAATACGCGGCGTACCCGGCCCCGCGCACCCCCACCACCCTGGTCAGCCGGGCCGCCCTCGCCGACCCGGGCCGGCACGGCCATCTGACCTCGGTGCTGCGCCGGGCCGGAATCCCCGGCGGCCCCCTGCTGGCCGACCCCCGCCCGCTCGCCGCCACCCTGCTCGACGCCGGCCTGGCCGCCGCGCTGGCCCCGTCCTGGCTGGTGGTGGCGGCCCGCCCCGGTCACCCTCCGCTGTCGTTGCCGGAGGTGCTGCGCACCGACGGCCTCACCGGCTTCGCCGAAACCACCGGCCGAACCGGTTCCGCGGAGACCACCGGCCGGCCCGGGTTGGCGGCGACCGTCTCCGGGCCGCCGGTGCCGCGTGGACGGTGCCTGCATGACGCGCTGCTGGCCGCGTCCCGGGCCGGCGACCGCCCGGAGATGCGCGCCCTGCTCACCGCGTGGCAGTCCGGCGACACGGCGGGCGTCCCGGCCGACGCGATCATCGTCGGCGAGGACGGCCGTCTGCACCCGCTGGCCCCACCGTCCGACCCGCCGGCGGTACTGCACCGGCTGGCCGCCGCATTGCGCGACGAGGGCCAGGCCGACGAGGACGCCGCCTGGCTGGCCACCATGGCCGGCATCGAGATCCCCCTCTCCTCGACCTCCACCCCGGAAACCCTGCGCGAGGTCAGCGCGGCACACGACCGTCTGGCACTCCAGGTCAGCGACCTGCAGAGCCAATTGCGCTGGTACGAGTCCCGAATAGCCGCCCTCCGCTCCGAACTGGCCCGCGCCGACCGCATCATCGGGGTCCTGAAGACCACAGTCCCCGGCAAGGCCGCCAAGGCAGTCCTGACCGGTGCCCGCACCGTCATCCGCCGCCTACGCCGCTGACCCCACCATCGCCGGCTCCCTCGCCCGCGACCCGGAAGCGTTCGGCGAGGTGGGCGAAAGCCCTGGACAGCTCGGGTGGCCCGACCACCTCGACATCCGCGTCGTAGCGGGCTACCGCCGCCGCGAGCCCTGTCCAGGACCACGATCCGAGGGTGAGCCGGCAGCGACCGGGACCGGCCTCCTCCACGACACCGTCGCGGGTGTAGAGGGCCACCTCGGCAGCCGGCCGGTCCAGCAGCACGGTCCCCCGGCAGGGCCGGCCGGCTCCGGCCTCCGACCCGCGGAACTTCGCGATCACATAGCCCGCGACGTCACCTCCGGGCAGTTCACGTGGGGTGAAGCGGGGCCCGTTCGGGATGCGCGGGACGATCCGGTCGGCCCGGAATGTTCGCCAGTCGTCCCGGTCCAGGTCCCAGGCGATCAGATACCAGCGCCCGTCCCAGGTGACGACGTGGTGCGGCTCGGCCCGGCGCGGGGGCCTGTCGCCGCTCCCGAGGGCACCACTCCCGAGGGTGTCATTCCCAGGGGCGTTACTCCCGAGGGCGTTACTCCCGACCGCATCGCTGCCGTAGTCGAAGCGCAGGATCTCGTGGCGGCGCACGGCCGTGCTGATGGTGAGCAGCACGTCTCCGGTGACCGGGGTGGACGGACGGGTGGTGGGCCGTTCGACGGCGGTGACGTCGAGGGCTTCGACCCGGTTGCGCAGCCGGGTGGGCAGCACCTGGCGGATGGTGGTGAGGGCGCGGGCGGCGGGTTCGGCCAGCCCACCGGTGCCACCCGCGGCGATCTGCAGCGCGACGGTGAGCGCGACCGCCTGCTCGTCGTCGAAGAGCAGTGGCGGCAGGTCGGCGCCGGCCCGGAGCCGGTACCCGCCGTCCGGCCCCTTGATCGCCGCGATCGGGTAGCCCAGTTCCCGCAGCCGGTCGACGTCCCGCCGTACGGTACGCAGACTGATGTCGAGCCGATCGGCGAGCACCCCACCGGGCCAGTCCCGACGGCTCTGCAGCAGCGACAGCAGAGCGAGCAGACGCGCGGAAGTCTTCGGCACCCCCCGATCATGCGCGCGGTAGGTGCCAGTTCCTGTCACCTACCCCACCGAGCCGCGGGATCCACCACCCAGCTGGAATCCTGGCGAGGACACCCACCGGCAGAGCCTTGTTCTCGGCGGCTGGGCGGCTCGCCGCCGATCCCCGCGCGAGCGCCGTCTCCTGACCCCACCCTGGCCGATCTTGGCCGATTTCCCACCGGAACGAGTCTTCCTCCGGTCGGCCGGCCCGTCCGCGGTCGATTCCCCGCGCGAGTGTCCGCCTTCCAGCTCCGCCCTGGCCGACCTTGGTGTCTTTACCACCGTTTTCGGTGGTAAATCCGCCAAGGTCTCTGCTGAGCGGGTCGCCCGCATGAGGGATTGACCGCAAGTGATCAGGCGGCCGAGAGCGAGACCCGAAAATGGTGGTAAAGCCGCCAAGATCGCCAGGATGGGGTCAGGAGACGGCGCTCGTGTGGGGGCATCGACGGCAAATCGGGTGCCGGATCAGCCCGGCGGGCGCCGGGCGGTCTGGAGGGGCGCCTGCCTTGCGGGGACCGGACGGGGCTACCCGATTTCTGGGGGCCGACGAGCGTACCGGAAACGGGTTTGATGATGACGCGGACCGGACGCGGGGCGCGGACGGTGAGCTGCGCGGGCCTACCCTCTTTCGCGTGCCGTCACCTGGTCGTAGAGATCCTCCAGGCGGGCGGTCTGGGTGGCCAGGTCGAAGTTCGCGGCTATGTGGGAACGGGCGGACGTGCCGAGCCGGTGGCGCAGGGCGGCGTCGGCCAGGAGGGCGGTCAAGGCGGTGGCCAGGGCTTCCGGGGCGTTCTCCGGGACCAGGGCGCCGGTTCGGCCGTCCAGGACCGCCTCCGGGATGCCGCTGTGTCTGGTGGCCACCACCGGCAGTCCGAGGGCGCCGGCTTCCAGAATCGTGGTGGGCAGGCCCTCGGTGTCGCCGTCGGGGGCGGTCTTGGACGGCGCGGCCAGGATTCGGGACGCGGCCAGGTGCCGCTGGACCTCGCCCGGGGGCAGGCTGCCGGCGAAGGTGGCGTCCACCCCGAGGCGGCCGGCCAGTTCCCGCATCGAGGGCAGGAGCGGGCCGTCGCCGATCAGCAGCACCCGAGGATCCGGCAGCCGGGACAGCGCGGTGATCAGGTCGTCGACGCCCTTCTTGGCCACGAACCGGCCGACGAACACGACGTCCCAGCGTTTCGGGACCTCCGGGACCGCGGCGGGGACCGGGACCCCGGTGTAGTGCACACGGATCCGGTCCGGGTCGGCGCCGCGGGCCAGCGCCCGTTCCCGGATCACCTCGGAGACCGCGATGACCAGGGCGGCCCGGTCGAACACGGTGCGCAGGTTGCGCCGGTACCGCACCCCGTGCGCGCCGGGGCTCTCCGGCTGCCGGGTGACGTCGTGCCCGTGGACGGTGACGATCAGTGGGACGCCGAGCTGGGCGGCGGTCCGGCTGACCAGCCAGCCGTCACCGCCGAAGTGGGCGTGCACCAGGGCGGGCCGGACTCCGGCGAGCACCGACCGCAGCCGGGGGCTGGCCCCGGTGAGTCGCAGGCGCAGGAAACCACGGCCGCCGTCCGGGTAGGTGATCACGTCGTCCGGCCGGGTCAGCGCCGACTCGATCCGGGTCGCCCCGACGTAGGTGGGCGTCCAACGGCGCAGCGCGTCGCCCTGGGCCCGGATGAACGTCTCGGAGCCCAGTAACAGTCCGCTGCGCCAGACAGCGACCCGGTTATCCGGTGACATCAGCCGAGGCCGGGGCGGTGGCCGGGGCCGGGGCGGTGGCCGGGGCCGGGGCGGCGGCCGAGGCCGGGGCGGTGGCCGGGGCCGGGGCGGTGGCCTCGCCGGAGGTGGAGCGGCGGCCGACGGCCAGGTCGCGCAGGCGGGCGCGGACGGCCGGCGGCAGCGCCCAGATCTGCAGGTGGGTGAGGTAGTCCAAGGCCCGGGGCCGTCCGTGGGCGCGGGCTTCGGCGAGCAGTTCCCGGAAGTGGGCGCCCTGCCGGGAGGGTGCGGCCATCGAGCTGAGCACACTGAGGGTGAAGGCGGCGTAGGCACGTTCGGTGAACAGGTGCCGGCTGCCGCGCAGCCAGGCGAGCTGTTCACGGTACGGGTTCTGCAGGCTGATCCGTTCCCGGTCCTCGTCCTGATGCCAGAGCACCAGCGGCTCCGGCGCGTAGATCAGTTCCACCCCGTCCTCCTGGATCGCCCGCAGTGCCCAGTCGAGTTCCTGCTGGCGGCGCAGGCCCACGGTGAACGGCACCCGGCGCAGCAGTTCGGTGGGGGCCATGATGGTGGAGGTCTGGATGAATCCGTCGCCGTAGAACAGTCCGCGGCGGACGGTGAAGTACTCGCTGAGCGGCTGGCCGGGTTCAGGCAGCCGGCGGGGCATGATGGAGTCGGCGCGCGGGGTCCGGTTGATCAGCCGGGTGGCGACGACCGGGAGCGCGGCCCCGGAGGCGCCGGCCAGCCCCAACTGCACCTCGATCTTCTCCGGCAGCCATTCGTCGTCGTCGTCGAGCAGCGCGGTGTACCGGCCGCGGGCCTCCCGCGCGCCGACGTTGCGGGCGTTCGGGGCCTTGCCGCGCTCCGGCAGCACCACCACCCGCAGCCGGGGGTCGCGGATCGCGCCGAGCACCCCGGTGGTGGCCGGGCAGGGGCCGTCCACCACCACGATCACCTCGAGGTCGTGGTGGGTCTGTGCCAGGGCGCTGCCGACCGCGCGGGCCGCCAGGTGCGGGCGGTCGCGGGTCGGGATGACGACGCTGACGTCCGGTGCAGCAGACATGTCGATTCGCCTTACGCAGGGGCGCCGCGCGGGGCGGCGCGGCCGGGCGTGATCGACTCGACGCTAAAGACGGCAGGCGGCGTACGGGTGAAGCGCGGGCGCTGTCCACAAGAGCACTGTGGTGACTGTCGGCGCACGCCAGGCGAACGGCAGGTGACGTGCCCGGCTCAGCCCCACATCCGCGAGTCGGGTCGCGAATTGATGGGCCCTCCTTCGGGCGCCGCCGGGAGCGTTGCCGGCTGGCGTTGTGCCGGTCCGGGCGGGGTGGGCAAGACGGCGTTCACGGTGCGTCTGGCGCACCGGATGCGGGAGCGGTTCCCGGACGGGATGCTCCACGCCGACCTGCCCGGTTCGCTGCGGATCTGGCGGGCGCTGGGCGAACCGTGGGCTGCGGCGCTGTGCCCGGCCGCGCTCGGCGCCGCGCACGACGCGGCCGGCGAACCGGACGAGGCGCGGTCGGCCCGCGACCGGCTCCGCGAGGTGGGCGACGGCAGCGTGGCCGACCGGATGACCGTGATCGGCTGACGGCCCGCCCATCCCACCCCGTGTGGTCACTTTCGGTCCGATCCGCACCGAAAGTCGGCACACAAGAAGGAGGGCGCTCCCCCGTGG
>NZ_JBNZCE010000029.1:0-40262 GCF_050589265.1 Actinoplanes sp. G11-F43 | reverse complement strand
CGGGCCGGGGTTCGCGACCGCGTGGTCACTTCCGGTCCGATCCGCACCGAAAGTCGGCACACAAGAAGGAGCGCGCTCCCCCGTGGCCACCCGCGGTCCGATCCGCACCGAAAGTCGGCACACAAGAAGGAGGGCGCTCCCGCGTGGTCACTTGCGGTCCGATCCGCGCCGGAAAGCGGCACACAAGAAGGGACGCGCTCCCGCGTGGTCACTTGCGGTCCGATCCGCGCCGGAAAGCGGCACGTGGGGTGGGGGGTGACGGTAGCGTGAGCCGCGATGGAACAGGTGATGCTCGCACCGTCCGAGGGGCTGACCACGGCCGAGGCGGAGGCGCGGCGCCGGCGGGGTGAGGGCAACACCGCGGTCCGGGGCGGCGGCCGCTCCTATGGCGAGATCCTGCGTACCAACGTGTTCTCGTTCTTCAATCTGATCCTGTTCGTGATCGGCGCGGTGCTGCTGACCATGCAGCGCTACAGCGACGCCCTGATCAGTGTCGGCCTGGGCCTGATCAACGCGGTGATCAGCGCGGCGCAGGAGATCCGGGCCAAGCACAAGCTGACCCGGCTGCAGCTGCTGGACCGGGCCGGGGTGCTGGTGGTCCGGGACGGCCGGGAGGTGGAGCTGAGCCCGGACCAGGTGGTCCGCGGGGACGTGCTGCGGGTGCGGCCGGGTGACCAGATCGTGGTGGACGGGCCGCTGCTGGACGGCGGCCGGCTGGAGGCCGACGAGTCGCTGCTGACCGGCGAGTCCGATCCGGTGGTCAAGCATCCGGGCGACGGCCTGCGCTCGGGCAGCCTGTGCGTGGCCGGCGGCGGGCATCAGCTGGCCCGCGACGTGGGGGCGCACAGCTATGCCGGCCGGCTGACCGCCGAGGCCCGGCTGTCCACCACCGACCGGACGCCGTTGCAGCGCAGCATCGAGTTCATCGTGCGGCTGGTGATGGCGCTGACCGTGCTGATGAGCGGCGCGATCGTGGCGCAGGCGATCCTGGAGGGCTTCAGTCTGCTGCGGGTCGTGCAGATCACCGCGGTGCTGTCGGGGCTCGTACCGTACGGGCTGTTCTTCCTGATCGCCCTGGCCTACACCGCCGGCGCGGTCCGCATCGCCCGGCACGGCGCGCTGGTGCAGCAGGTCAACGCGGTCGAGTCGGTCAGCAACGTGGACGTGGTGTGCACCGACAAGACCGGCACGCTGACCACCGGGCGGCTCACCCTCGACGAGATCGTGCCCCTCGGCGGGCACGACCGGGCCGCGGCGGCCGGGGCGCTGGGCGGGCTGGCACATCACGCGGCGACCCCGAACCTGACCGCGCAGGCGATCGCCGCACAGGTTGCCGGCCCGGCCTGGCAGGTCCGTGACGAGGTGCCGTTCTCGTCGTCGCTGCGCTGGTCGGGAATGGTGACCGGGGCCGGCACCTGGGTGCTGGGGGCGCCGGACGCGCTGGCCGGGCGACTGCGGCGGCCGGTGCCCGGCGACGAGGTCGTCACCCGTACCGGCCGGGGGTTGCGGGTGTTGCTCCTGGCTCGTGCCGAATCGGACCGGGCGGTGTTGCGGGACGCGGCGGGCCGGCCGGACCTGCCGATGCTGGAGCCGGTGGCGCTGGCGGTGCTGGCCGACGAGTTGCGCCCGGACGTGGTGGCGACGGTGGCCCGGTTCCACGCCGAGGGGGTGAGGTTGAAGGTGCTGTCCGGCGACGATCCGCGGACGGTCGCCGCGATCGCCGCGCGGGCCGGCATCGACCGGGCCGATCCGGTGGCCGGCGCCGACCTGGACGGCCTGGACGATCCGGCGCTGGACCGGGTGGTGGCCCGGACCGCGATCTTCGGCCGGGTGGCGCCGGAGCACAAGGAGCGGATCGTCCGGTCGCTGCGCCGGCAGGGCCACTACGTGGCGATGATCGGCGACGGGGTGAACGACGCCCGCGCCCTCAAGCAGGCGCACGTCGGGGTGGCGATGCGCAGCGGCAGCGCGGTGACCCGGGACGTGGCCGACATCGTGCTCGTCGACGACAGTTTCGCGGCGCTGCCGCCGGCCCAGCGGGAGGGCCGGCGGATCATCAACGGGATCGGGGTGTCGCTCTACGTCTTCCTGGCCCGGGTGGCCAGTCAGGGCCTGGTGATCCTGGCGGTGACGATGCTGGGGCTGTCGTTCCCGTACTCGCCCACCCAGGTCGGGCTGACCATGTTCACCGTCGGCATCCCCACCGTGTTCCTCACCTTCTGGGCCCGGCCGGTGCGTCCGGACCCGTATCTGGTGCGCAACCTGGTCCGGTTCGTGGTGCCGGCCGCGGTGGTCACCGCGGCCTTCGGCACGGCGATCTACACGATGCTGTATTCGATGCTCAAGGACCGGTTCAGCACCGGGCGCACCCCGGAGCGGATCGTGCACGAGTTCGAGCGGTCCACCGGGCTGACGTACGGGGTGGGGTCGGCCGACTTCACCGAGGCGTCCGCGACGATCCTGGCGCAGACCGGCCTGTCGACGTTCTTCTGTTTCGCGTCGTTCCTGCTGATCAGCTTTCTGCTGCCGTACTCCCGGATGTTCGGGGCCTGGACCAGCCCGACCCGGGACCGGCGGCCGACGTGGCTGGTGCTGGCCCTGATGGTGATCTTCAGTGTGGTGTTGTGCGTGCCGCCGCTGTGGGAGTACTTCGGCTTGATGAAACCGTCGAAGCCGGTGTTCTTCGTGGTGCTGCCCGCGCTGATCCTGTGGTACCTGACCCTGACCGTGGTGCTGCACTACCGGCTGTTCGACCGGCTCCTGGGTCTTTCTGAACCCGGCGCCTGACAATGCTCAGGTCGCCGGGGCCGGGGCCGACTGTCGGCCCATGCGATCCCTACTGGCCGGCGCCACCGCGCTCGCGCTGATCCTGCCCGCCGCCGGTCCCGCCGTGGCCGCGGCGCCGACGGTGACCCGCGCGTACGCCGCCTCGGCCGAGGTGTTCGCCAACCCGGGACGCGGCTTCTTCACCTACACCGAGACGCACCTGTTCGCCGACGGGTCCGGCTGGGTGCCGCTGGACGCCGCCGCCCTGGCCGAGGCCCGCACCGGACAGGGCCGCAGCCTGGTCTTCCGGATCTTCTACCTGGAGAGGTATCGCGGCACCGACACCGTCGCGGCGGCCGACCTGGAGCGGATCCGGGCCGATTTCGCCGCGATCCGCCGGGCCGGGGTGAAGGCGGTGGTGCGGTTCGCGTACTCCGCCGACTCCGGCGCCGACGCCACCCCGGACCGCACCGTGCGGCACATCGCGCAGCTCGGGCCGATCCTGGCCGCGAACGCCGACGTGCTCACCGCGGTCCAGGCGGGATTCGTCGGACGGTGGGGCGAGTGGTACTACACCGACAACTACGTGCGCGCCGACCGGGCCGACCGCCGGCGGGTGCTGACCGCGCTGCTGGCGGCCGTCCCGGCCGGTGTCCCGGTACAGGTGCGCACCCCCGCGATAGCCCGTGCGCTGGCGCCCGGCGACACCCGGGTCGGGGTGCACAACGACTGTTTCCTGGCCGGGACCGACGACTACGGCACCTACACCGCCGCCGACGACCGGCAGTGGCTGGCCGCCCGCAAGTCGCTGGTCGGCGGTGAGACCTGCGACGTGTCCGACCGGTCCGGCTGGGCGGACGCGAGCACCGAGATGGCCGCCTACCACTGGACCTATCTGAATCCGTCGTTCCATCTCGGCGTGCTGAACTCGTGGGGCGAGGACGGCCTGGCGGAGGCGGGTCGGCGGCTCGGCTACCGGATCCGGCTGGTCCAGGCGGTCCTTCCGGCCCGCGCCGAACCCGGGGCCAAGATCAAGGTCACTGTCAAGGTCACCAACGACGGGTACGCGGCCCCGGTCCAGAACCGGCCGGTGCGCCTGGTGCTCGCCGGGCGGGCCACCACCCTCGCCGCCGACGTCCGCACCTGGGCGCCGGGCAGGACGGTCACCGTCCGGGGCACGATCACCGCACCGGCCACCCCGGGTACGTATTCCCTGGGCCTGGCCCTGCCCGACCCGGCATCCCGGCTGGCGGCGACGCCCGCCTACGCGATCCGGCTCGCCAACACCGGCGTGTGGGACGCCCGAACCGGCCACAACACCCTGGGCAGCCTGACGGTGGCCCGCTGACCAGCCCGGCCGGCTGCCTTGGGGGGTCTTGGCAGCCGGCCGGGCGTTCCGGTCAGTTCCTCGTCACCACCTCGTGGGTGGCCAGGAACCGGGTGCGTTCCCGGATCAGCGTGGTCAGGGTCTCCGCCTCGGTGGCCACGGCCTCAGCGTTCGCGCCGTCCACGGTGCCGAGGACCGTCCTGATCTCGGTGATCGTGTTGAGGGCCGCGGCGTTGCCGTAGATCTCGTTGAAGAGTTCCCGGTACGCCTTCCGGTAGACGTCCTGGAAGGCGGCGCCGGCCAGGAAACGCTCCTTGAGCTTGTGGCCGCCCCCGAAACCACCTCGCCCCCCTGGTGGCATCCCGGGCGTCTCACCTCCCTCGGGTGGCTGGAAGCCCCCGCGCATGCCGCCGCCCATGGTCACCGGCTCGGCCGGATCCTGGGTGGCCGAACCGGACAGGGTGAGGTTGTAATCCCAGCCGACCACCGAGAACCTCCGGGTGCCCAGGTCGTACCAGAGGTAGTAGTTACGGCCCGGCCCGGCCATGTCGTCGAAGTTGACCAGCAGGTTCTGGGTCGCGGCATACCGGGCGAACGACTCGACGTCGACACGGTCGGCCAGACCGGCGTCGAACTCGGCGTCGGTGGCCGTGTTCACCCATCGGATCAGATCGATGACCGGCTGCAGATCCTGACTGCCCTTCTTGTTGATCTGCTTGAAGTCGTCGGCGTACTCGGTCTGGTCGTCGCCCTGATCGGTGAACTGACTGGTGGACAGGCTCTTGTAGAGGACCCCGTTCGCACCCAGGTCGTCGGCGAAGTTCTCGTCCGGGTGCTCGACGATCAGCCGGGCGGTGGTGGGACGGTCGTTGACGGTGAAGCTGGTGTAGGCGTACTCCTGCGCGGGTTCGCCGGCCGCGGCCAGCACGTCCAGCGAGACGGCCTCGTTGAGCACCGCCGCGCCACCGCCCATGCCGCCGACCCGGACCGAGATCTCCCGGTGGCCCTGGTAGCGCCGGCCGTCGACGAACTCGTCGAACCGGATCAGCCAGGGCAGGTTCTCCGGTTCCTCGGCCTTGAGCTGGGTGCGCCCGCCGCCCGGCCGTCCTTCACCTTGTGGCATGCCGCCACCCCGCGGGCCGCCTCCACCGCGGGCGTTCCGGCGAGCCTCGCCGTTGCGGGTCAGGCCCTGCAACGTGGAGTTGCCCTTCAATCGGATCCCGACACTGGGAACGAACGTTCCGTCCAGTGTCAGATCCGCCTCCAGATACTCCTTCTCGCCCTCGTCCCAGAACGCGTCCAGCAGCCGCTGGTAGTCCTCGTCCCGGAAGGTGATCGCGATGGTGTGCGCGACGGTGGCGTCGAACAGATCGGTGTCCCCGCCGAGGTCCACCGTCACCCGGTCGCCGTTCTCGTCGCTGGCGCTGGTGACCAGCGGCGCCACCCGCACCGTGCTGAACACCACCGCGAACGCGACCACGGTGGCCACACAGGTGGCGAGCAGTCTCCAGTAGTGCCGGACCCGTACCGGAATCCGGTGGACAAGCCGGCGCCTCACTACAGGTCCGTCTGGTCGTACCCGGTCAGGACGGTGACCCGCTGCCCGCCGGTGCGCTCGCCGAGCCGGGCGATCAGCTCACCGGGTTCGGTGCCCTTCTTGAGCCGGACCGTGTACATCAGCTCCAGCAGCGCACCGCCCCTGATGGATTCCATGCTGACCAGTTCGAACTCGCTGGTCAGTCCGATCAGCACGTCCTGGATGTGCTCGGTGTGGTTGCCGTCCGGCGGCACCTGCACCTTGACCACCTGACGCTGAACGTTCGCGGCGAACCAGTTGAACCGGTACATCACCAGGATGATCAGGCTGATCGAGACGGCGGCGACGATCGCCAGCGTGTAGAAGCGGGTGCCGGCGGCCATGCCGACGCCCATCACCAGGAAGATGAACCCGACGTCGCGGGTCTCCTTGATGGCGTTCCGGAAGCGGACCACCGACAGGGCGCCGACCAGGGCGAACGCGCGGGCGATGTTGGAGCCGACGACCAGCATGATCAGGGCGATCAGCATGCCGAGGATGACAAGCGTCTGCACGTACGACTGGCTGTAGGACACGTTGCGATGGGTGAACCGGTAGATCCAGGCGATGAACGCGCTGAGCACGAACGACAGTGACAGCGCGATCGCGATGTCACCGACGCTGAACGTGCCGGACAGATCCTGTACTTCGAAAGGCATGGGGTCAGACCTCGGCGTTCTCGTGATCGGGGATGTGGAAGACGGAGCGCGGGGCCTTGCCGAAGGCCTCCACGCTCTGGCAGTACTTGGAGACCCGGACGACCGACATGTTCAGCCGGGCGGCCAGGTCGGTGAGCCAGTAGGGCACCCGCTCGTTGGCCTTGAACTCGACCACCGACAGCCGGGCCGGCACGATCAGCCGGTTCACCGCCTCGGCGGCGAAGTCGAAGTCCCGGTCCCGGCCCCGGATCCGGTGGTCGAAGGTGACACGCAGGCCGAGGTCGGAATCCCGTCCGACGTACGCCTCCCGCTGGTATCCGGTCATCGCGACCGGCCGCAGGTCGAGCAGCGAGATCAGCTCCAGGACCTCGTCGACGAACGCCTTCTGGGACGCGTCGTGCTCGATCATCCGGCGGTGGTCACAGAGTTCCCGGGCCTGCCGGTACGGCAGAGCGATCCGCCGTTTCTGGGTGACCCGGTTGACCCGCTGCTTGATCTCGACGTGCACCTCGGTGTCGTCGCCGACGTTCGTGCGGTCGCCGTAGTGGCGGACCCGCAGTTTGCGCCGGAACTTCAGGCCCTCGATCTTCTCCCAGTAGAACCGCAGGTCACGGGTGTCGTAATAGGTGCTCCACACCCCGTAGCCGCCGCTGGTCCCATGACTGTCGGAGTCCATCCGGCCGGCGATCTCGGCCCTCAGCTCCGGGATCCGCTCACTCGGCACCAGGTACTTGATCTCGTACCGGTTGAACGAGTGCAGCCTGCTGGGCGCCCGCAGGGAGTGACCCACCCGGTCGTCGCTTGTCATGCCCTTATCTACCGGTACCAAAAACAGGGGAAGCTCGATGAACCCTGTGAATCCGGTGAGAACGCCAGGTGAATGACGGGTGGACGTACCACCGGGACCTGCCCACCCTGACCCGCACGGCCGGCCCGGCCCGCCAAGACGCACGTCAACCGGGCGATGGCCGGAACCGGCGGTGGCCGCCGGACAGAGCGGCCTGGTCTCCGCCGGGAGTACACCAGCGCCCGGCGTACCACGGACGCGGTAGGAAACGGGCCTGCTCTGGGAGGACGACCGGGGCGGCGGAAGATCCGAGACTTTCCGGGTGACGATATTCGCCCGGCTGAGTCTCGCCAACCGCAAACTGGTGGCCATCGTCGCCACGCTCGTCGTGGCGCTCGGGGCCTACGCGGCCACCGCCCTCAAGCAGCAGTTGCTGCCCGACCTGTCGTTCCCGGCCGTCACCGTGGTCGCCGCCTACCCCGGCGCCGCCCCCGAACTGGTCGAGCGGCAGGTCACCGTCCCGATCGAGGACGCCGTTCAGAACCTGACCGGCGTCGAGTCGATGACCTCCACCTCCCGGCAGGGCTCGGTCGCCGTGCTGCTGATGTTCGGCTTCGGCACCGAGATCGACGACGCCCGCGCCGAGGTCGAGCAGGCCGTCGCCAAGGCCCGCCTCCCCCAGGACGTCGACCCGCAGGTGATGACCGGCAGCACCGGCGACATGCCCACCATGACTCTGGCCGCCACCGGCACCACCGCCACCGCCCTCACCGCCGACGTGGTGCCCGCCCTGCAGGGCGTCGACGGCGTCAACGAGGTCACCGTCTCCGGCGCCCGCGAGCAGGTCGTCACGGTCACCCCGGAGAACCCGGCCGACATCCAGGCCGTGACGACCGCCCTGAGCACCCTCGGCGGCACCGCCTCGGCCGGGTCGATCACCGCCGGCGGCCGCGACCTGAGCCTCGCCGTCGGCACCTCGGTCACCACCCTGGACCAGGTGAAAGATCTGTGGATCAGCAGCCCGGCGGGCCGTCCCCGGCAGCTCGGCGACCTGGCCGAGGTGACCGTCACCGACGCCGAGGCCACCTCGATCACCCGCACCGACGGCGAACCCAGCCTCGGCATCGCCCTCACCATGGACCACGGCGGCAGTTCCTCCGCCATCTCCACCGACGTCCGCGACCTGCTCCCCGGCCTGGAGCAGCGGCTCGGCGGCGGGGCCGCCCTGACCGTCGTCACCGACAACGGCCCCGCCGTCAAGGAGTCCGTCGACGGCCTGCTCGAAGAGGGCGCGCTCGGCCTGGTGATGGCCGTCCTGATCATCGTGCTGTTCCTGCGGTCGGCCCGGTCCACCCTGGTCACCGCCGTGTCCATCCCACTGTCGCTGCTGGTCGCCCTGATCGTGCTGTGGATCCAGGACTACTCGCTCAACATCCTCACCCTGGGCGGCCTCACCATCGCCGTCGGCCGGGTGGTCGACGACTCGATCGTCGTCCTGGAGAACATCAAACGCCACCTCGGGTACGGCGAGGACCGCCGGCACGCGGTGATCACCGCCGTCCGTGAGGTGTCCTCCGCGGTCACCTCCTCCACCCTCACCACGGTCGCGGTGTTCCTGCCCATCGCGTTCGTCAGCGGCATGGTCGGCGAGCTGTTCGGCTCCTTCTCGATCACCGTCACCGTCGCCATGCTCGCCTCCCTGCTGGTCTCGCTCACCGTCGTCCCGGCACTGGCCTACTGGTTCCTCAAGGCCCCCGCCGACGCCGCCGGCGCCGACCCGGACGCCTTCCGGGCCCGGGTCGAGGCCGAGGAGCGGCAGGGCCGCCTCCAGCGGATCTACCTGCCGGTCATCAACTACTCGGTCGGTCACCGCAAAACCGTCCTCGGCGTGGCCGCCGCCCTGCTCGCCGCCACCGCCCTGATGGCCGACGGCCTCAAGACCACCTTCATCGACCAGTCCGGCGAGAGCACCCTCAGCCTCACCCAGACCCTGCCGCCCGGCACCGACCTGGCCACCACCGACAAGGCCGCCCAGCAGGTCGAGGCGGTCCTCGCCGGGCTCGACGGCGTCGACTCCTACCAGGTCACCATCGGCGGCGGCGGAGGCTTCCTCGGCGGCACCGGCGGCGGCGTCTCCTACACCGTCAACCTCACCGAGGACGCCGACAGCACCGCCGTCCACGACGAGCTGGACACCCGGCTCGCGGCCCTCGACGGCGCCGGGGAGATCAGCGTCGGCGGAGGCGGCGGCGGATTCGGCGGCAGCGCCATCGAGGTGTCGGTCCGCGCCGGCGACGACGCCACCCTCACCGCCGCCACCACCCGGGTCGCCGAGACCCTGGCCGGCGTCACCGAGGTCACCGGCGTCACCAGCGACCTGTCCGAGAGCGCCCCGCAGATCAGCATCGTCACCAAGGGTGAGACCGCGGCCCGTCTCGGCCTCACCGACCAGGCCGTGGTGTCGGCGCTGCGGCAGGCCGTCCAGGGCGCCACCGTCACCCGGGTCACCCTCGACGGCGCCGAGCACGAGGTCGTCGTCGGGTCGGGGTCTGACAAGCGGCCCGACAGCCTCGCCGACGTCAAAGCCCTGCCGCTGATGACCGCCACCGGGCCGGTGCGCCTCGACCGGGTCGCCACCGTCACCGAGATCGACGGGCCGGTCCAGCGCACCCGCCTGGGCGGCGACCGCACCAACACGGTCACCGCCACCCCGGCCGGCGACGACACCGGCGCCGCCAGCAGCGCCGTCCAGACCGCCCTCGACGGCATCGCCCTGCCGGCCGGCGCCTCCTACGAGATGGGCGGCGTCACCTCCCAGCAGGACGAGGCCTTCACCCAGCTCGGCCTGGCCATCGCCATCGCGATCGCCCTGGTCTTCCTGATCCTGGTCGCGGTGTTCCGCAGCATCCGGCAGACCTTCGTGCTGCTGGTGTCCATCCCGTTCGCGTTCGTCGGCGCCATCGCCCTGCTGCTGGCCACCGGCACCCCACTCGGCGTGGCCGCCCTGATCGGCATCCTGATGCTGATCGGCATCGTGGTCACCAACGCGATCGTGCTGATGGACCTGATCAACCAGTACCGCGAACGCGGCATGACCGTCACCGAGGCGGTCGTCGAAGGCGGCCTGCGCCGGCTGCGCCCCATCCTGATGACCGCCCTGGCCACCATCTTCGCCCTGCTCCCGATGGCGCTCGGCATCACCGGCGCGGGCGGCTTCATCTCCCAGCCGCTGGCCGTCGTGGTGATCGGCGGCCTGGTCAGCTCCACCCTGCTCACCCTGGTGCTGATCCCGGTCCTCTACACGATGACCGAGACCCGCCGGGACCGCCGCCAGGCGCCGGCGCCGGCTCCCCGCGCGGAGGAGCCGGTGCCAGTCGGCTGACCCGAGTCGGACACGACTCAGTCCGTCGCGTCCAGCGGGCAGCCCGCGTCGTGACCGGCCAGGTCGGCGGTGGCACAGAGCAACTCCAGCTCGGTGCCACCGCCGGCATCGGTCCGCATCACCAGCATCACCTTGTTCACCGGCAACTGCGGGTTCACCGCCCGGAACGAGAAGTCGATCTCGCCGGTCACCCCGTCCACCGCGTTGTTCCCGGTCAGCGCGTTCATCCCCTGCAACAGACTCTGCGGGGTGATCTCCGCCCCGGCGCTCAGCCCGCGCACCTGGATGATCGCCGCCTTGACCGTCTCCACCGCATCCCAGCCGAACATCGCCCGCTCCGCCTGGCCCTGCTCGCAGGCGTCGCCGTACCCGGCTTCCTGATAGCTGGAGAAGAACAACTCGGCCTGCTGGATCGTCCCGCAGTCGTCGCCCCAGATCCGGCTGCTCGCCGGCGACATGTAATGCAGCACCAGGCCCGGATGGTTGACCAGGCCTTTCGACAACCCGAACTCGGTGATCGCGTCCCCGGCCAGGATCGGTGGATAATTGCGCCGGCACGACGATGCCAGCCCCTGCAGGAACAACCGGAACTCGTCCGGCCGCCCGGCGAAGAACACCAGATAGCCGTCCGGTGTCGCACCGGCGTGCTCGGCACACGCCTTGCGGCCCATGCTCGTCACATCACCGCCGGGCGTGCCCGGCAGCGTCCGGTACGGCGTCACCTCCCGCACCGTGATCCCCCGCGCGGAGAACTCCTGCTGCACGTCCTGCGCCAGACTCGTGCTGTAGAGATCCGCCGGATCACCCGAGTAGTAGACCGCCGCCCGCGCCACCTTCAACTTCTCCCGCGCGTAGAACGCGGCCACCGCGGCCTCCCGCCGGTTCGACGGCGCGATCTGGTGATAGGTGGCGACCGCCGTGTTCAGGTTGTCCGCCGTCAACAGCGTCGCCAGCGTCGGGATCCCGGCCGCGTCCAGCACCCGGATCGCACTCTCGGTCCCGCTGCGGCTCACCCCCAGACCGACCACCGCCACCACGTTCAGGCGTTTCGCCGACGCCGCGATAAACCGGGCCGCCGCCCCGCCGAACTCCATCTGGTCCCCGCCGTTGGCCAGCCGCAACAGGATCGGCGCCTGCGAGGTCCGGGCCGTCTCCTGGGCCAGTGCCAGCCCCCGCAACTCCTCCAGCGCCGCCTCGTACCCGCCGACCGTGGTGTTCGTCAGCGTGCTCAGGAACACCACCGTCACCGGTTTGCGCTCGGCCCCGTGCGGACCGGCCAGCACCGCCTCGTTCGTCGCCGCGATCCGCTCCTCCACCTCCTTCAGCTTCCCGGCCACCTCGGCGTCGGCGTGCGGCGGCACCTCGCCGAAGAACAGATGCCGGCCGTCGGACAGCCCGATGCACTGACTCCGCCCACCCCCGATCGGCTCACGCTGCAGGGTCTGACCGGGCACCGGCTGCCACGCCACCTCACACCGGCCGTGATTCCACACCGGGACCGCGATCAGCCCGGTCACCAACACCAGCGGCAGCACCAGCGACATCCACGTCCGCCGCCGGCGCGGCAGACCGGCCCGGCCCAGCTCCGTCCAGTCCCCCGGCCGCCCGGTCTCCGCCGGCAGCCGCAACACCAGCGTGCTGTGCCCCTCCCGGCTCAGATGCGCCTGCTCCTCGGCCCACTCGTCGTACGCCATCCGCGCGTCGGCCGGCGCGTACTTCGGAACCGCCCCGTTCAGCACCGGATTGGTGATCACCAGCAGCGGCTCGTTACGCGGGCGCCCCGGCCTCCGGCGGCCCTGCGCGAAGCCGGCCCGCTCGATCAACCGCACCAGCTGCCCGGCCGGTCGGGTCCCCGACTCGACCAGCAGCACCGGATAGGTGGTCCGCCGCCGCCCCGCCCCGAACAGCCCACCCCGGCGGTGTGCCACCCGCAGATCCTGCAGAAACGCGTCCACCAGCAGCTGGTCCACGTCGGCCCGGCGGCGCCGCTGCTCCTCCTCGGACAGCCCCAGCAGCCGCTCCGAGTCGGCGAAGTCCCGCGCCATGTCGTAGAAACTGCCCGCCTGGTTGAGCCGGTGCCGGGCGAACCAGCGCGGCGGACGCCACGTCCCCCGCATGAAGACCAGACCCAGCCTGGGTACGATCCTCGAACTCAGCCGCACCCACCACGGGAAATCACCGACCGCGTCGGCCAGGTCCTGCAGATACGCGGTGTTCTCCAGCCGCTGCCGCAGATGCCGCTGCAACTGCTCGGCGATCGCCTCCTTCTCCTTGTCCGGCGACTTCGGCTGGATCGGCCGCAGATGCACCAGCCACAGCGCCAGACCGTAGTGCGGGAAACGCAGCCTCCGCCCCGCGCCATCCCCGGCCAGCCCCTTGACCGCGACGTCGAGAAGATCCTCGACCGTCGGCCCGCGCTCCACCTCCCCGGCCGGGACAGCCGGTGGTGTCTCCCCCTCGGGCAGTTCCTCCCGCAGGGCGGCCGGGCGCTGCACCAGCCCCGTGCCGGTCCGCGCCCACGGGGTGAACCGCGCCTTGCGCAACCACTCGGCCAGCCCGTCCAGCGGATCCGGGCCGTCCGGCCGCGCCCGGACCAGGCTGATGATCGGCAGGATCCGCACCGACCCGAACCGCCAGGGCCGCTGCACCAGCCACTCGATCAACCGCAGGAGCTCCGGCGCCCCCCTGGAACTGGATCCCTCGTGTCTGTTCCTTACCCGCCTGCCAATGCCGTCGTGCCATGGATGACTCCTCACGCCAAAGAGCCGGTGATCCATCCATTGTGGTAACTGGACGGCTCCGAGGCGTAGTCCCGGCGGTAACGCTTGAGAGTCTCTTGTGGATAGCGGCGGGCCATCCGGCCTCCCATGCGACATCCACGGTCTGCGACTCGAACCCACGGTGTACGCCGGCACCCTCCGCTACCGGCACGGCCGCCACCGGGGCGCCCCTCTCCGCTCACCGCGCGGCCCGCACCGCCGGGAGTGAACGCGCCCCGGATCCGGGTGGCGGTCCCGGGTCCGGTCAGTGGCGCATCACCCAGGTCGGCAGCGGGTCGGTCACCTCGGCGACCACCTCCCAGCCGGCCCGGCGGTAGAGGTCCACATTCGCGGGCTTGCTGGTCTCCAAGTAGGCCGGGAGCCCGTCCGCGGCCGCCCGGCGCAGACCCTCCGCCATCACCGCCCGCCCGAGTCGCCGCCCGGCGGCCGCCGGATGGGTGCCGAGCACGCCGAGGTACCAGTAGGATTCGCTCGGAAAGGCGGCGTGGATCGCGTCGTCGTACCGCTGCACCCGCTCCCGCGCACCCGGCGGCAGATCGAGCTCCTCCGCCACCACGTCCGCACCACCCGGCGGCTCCCAGATGGCCGCGGACACCCCACCCTCGACGGTGAAGATCGACCCGCGGCCGACCCGCTTGTCGAAGAGGTACCCGAAGAAGGCGGCGGCCTGCCGCGGATAGTCCCCGTCCTCCGGAAACATGAACCGCAGCACCGGATCCCCGGTGAACGCGGCCACCATGGTCGCGACCACTCGATCCCGGTCGGCCACACCCGCCACGACGATCTCAGAAGTCCCCGTCACGCCGGTGAACTCTACCGCCCCACCTAGACCATCCTAGGAGGCTAGGTGCCAGGACCCTCGATGGCGGCGAGGGGTCGTCCTCGGGGAACTTCGGCCCGTCCCCGAGATGCCGTTCGGCGGCCGTTCCGCGGAGCGGCAGATACGCGGCCGACCAGACTTCCGCGGTGTCGAGGAACCGCCGGTGGCCGGCGTGGTGAAGCATCAGCCAGAGTTCGAAACGGGGGTTCGCGATGGTGCGAGGTTCAGGGCGAGCGCCCGAGTGGTTTCCCGCCTCGCCCGCGGACGCTCATCCGATCAGCCCCAGCGCGCGCAGCGGGTCGGTCCGGTCGACCCGCGGCAGAGCGCCGAAGCGGCCGTGCGGGTACGCCGTCTCCGGATTCGGTGACTTGCGGACCCGCTCGCCGGCGGAATCGGCCAGGGCACCCCACCGCGTCGAGCCGTCGGGACGTTTCCCGGTGAGCCGGGCCTCGTCCCGGTTCAGGTGGGTGAGCGGGGTGGACGCGTTGGGGCCGTAGAAGGCCGCCCGGGTCAGCGGGCTCTCGTTGAGACGGGGCTGGTCCCGGGCGGCGTCACGACCGCGATCGACGGCGACCATCGACAACTCGGCCGGCTCGGCTATCGAGCGGAAGTCGGACACGTCGAAGCGAATCAGCTCGTGTCCAGACTGCTGATTCAGCCCTCTTCTCCGCGAGTCCCGGCGAAAGGCTCCGCGAGTCCCGGCGAAAGGCGTACTCAATCGGTGGTCTCGGCCGCGTCTACGGCGAGAGGGACGACGTTGTAGGCGGACAGCCGTGGGGTGTCGGCGAGTTCCAGGACGGTCAGGCTGGCCGGGGCCGCCGGGACGATGCGGGCGGGTTCCAGGGACAGCAGGGCGCGCAGCACCGCGCGGATCGGGCCGCCGTGCGTGACCACCAGGGCGGTTCCCCGGTCGCCGGTTCGGGTGCGCAGATCGGCCAGGGCCGGCAGCACCCGGGCGGCCAGGTCGTCCAGGCTCTCGCCGGACGGTGGCCGGTGCCGCCCGGCCCGCCACCGGTCGTAGTCCGGGCCCTCGGCGCGCAGGTCGGCGGCCAGCCGGCCGGACCAGTCGCCGAGGTGTGCCTCCGCCCATCGCGGGTCCAGGTCGGCCGGGGCCGGTGGATGGCCGAGCCGGGCCGCGGTCTCCCGGGCGCGGGACAGCGGTGAGCAGACCAGCATCCCGGGACGGTGGGCGGCGACGGTGGCGGCCAGGGCCGAGGCCTGCCGCCGGCCGGTCTCCGACAGCGGTACGTCGGTGTCGCCCTGGAGGCGGCGGCCGGCGTTCCAGGTGGTCTCGCCGTGGCGTACCAGAAGCAGTCTCAGCACGGGTACAGCCGATCCGGGTGGTCCGGGAAGACCACTGTCATCGGGTCTCCGGCGGTCAGGTCGGGCCGGTGGTCGGTGACGACGCTGACCCGGCGGCCGCTGGTGGTGTGCAGGGCGCCGGTGATCACGTACCGGCCGGCCAGGGGTGCCGCCTCGGTGAAGGTGGCGGTGATCCGGGCGCCGGGACCGTCCAGGCGCAGGGACTCGGCGCGATACATGGCGCGGGATTCACCGGAGGAGTCCGAGACGCCGAGAGGGACATCGTCGAAGAGTATCCGGCCGCCGGTGATCCGCACGTCGAGGACGTTGGCGGCCGGGGTGCCCATGAAGGTGGCGACGAACGCGGTGGCCGGGTCGGACAGCAGTTCCCCGGGCGGGCCGAACTGTTCGATCCGGCCGTCGCGCAGCAGTGCCACGTGGGTGGCCATCGCCATCGCCTCCACCTGATCGTGGGTGACGTAGACACTGGTCGCCCCGGTGGCCCGGTGGATGCGCAGCAGTTCGGCCCGGGTGTCGACGCGCAGTTTGGCGTCGAGGTTGGACAGCGGCTCGTCGAAGAGCAGCACCGACGGGTTGGGGGCGATGGTCCGGGCGATGGCGACCCGCTGTTGCTGGCCGCCGGAGAGTTCGGCCGGGTACCGCCTGGCGAGTGGGCCGATCTCCAGCAGGTCGAGGACTTCGTCGACCCGGGACCGGCGTTCGGCGGCGGGCCGTTTGGCGATCTTCAGCGGCCATTCGACGTTGCCCCGTACGGTCATGTGCGGCCACAGCGCGTAGCTCTGGAACACCATGCCGGCGTCGCGCCGGGCGGGTGGCACCGAGACGCCGGGGCCGGAGATCACCCGGTCGCCGAAGCGGATCTCGCCGCCGGTGGGGTGTTCCAGCCCGGCGAGCATCCTCAGGGTGGTGGTCTTGCCGCAGCCGGACGGGCCGAGCAGCACCAGGAACGATCCGGCCGGCACGTCCAGGTCGATGCCGTCGACGGCGGCCGTGCCCCGGAATTCCTTGCGCAGTCCGCGCAGTCCGATGCTCGATCCGGTCACCGTTCCTCCAGCCAGGGTTGGGACGCCCCTTCGAGGCGCCGGGCGGCGAGGGTCGCCGCGAGGGAGATCGCCACGATGACGACGGTCACCGCGTTCGCGAACTGGGTGAAACCTTCGGACGCGTAGCGGTACGTCAGGATCGACAGCAGTGGGGTGGCCGGGGTGACCAGCAGGACCAGCAGGGACAGGTCCCGGACCACGTTGACGAAGACGAGTACCGCGCCGGCGAACAGTCCGCGGGCGGACAGCGGCAGCACGATCCGGCTGAGCCGGCGCAGCAGTCCGGCCCCGGCGATGGTGGCGGCCTCCTCCA
Organism: Actinoplanes sp. G11-F43; assembly: GCF_050589265.1. Taxonomy (NCBI): domain Bacteria; kingdom Bacillati; phylum Actinomycetota; class Actinomycetes; order Micromonosporales; family Micromonosporaceae; genus Actinoplanes; species Actinoplanes sp. G11-F43. The sequence goes on along the minus strand of NZ_JBNZCE010000029.1, from coordinate 23,486 downwards.
CGTCGGGGGAGATCTGCCCGACGGCGGAGCGCCCGGCCTGGGAGGCGAACGGCAGGGTGGCCGCGGCACTGGCGATCACCAGGAGCGCGAAGGTGCCGTACAGCGCGGGCAGTGGCCCGATCGGGCGGCCGAACTGGGCGATGAAGGCCGCGCCGAGGGCCACCCCGGGCACCAGGAACGGCAGGTAGCTGAGCAGGGACAGCCCTCGGTTGAGGTTCGCTTCCAGGGGGTCGGCGGCGTTCAGGCGGGTGGTGGCGTACCCGATCAGCAGTCCCAGTGTGGTGGCGACCACCGCGACCGCCAGGCCCAGCGCGAGGGTGTTCCCGAAGGCCGTGATGATCTGCGGGTTGCGCAGGATCCCGGCCACGCCCTGAGCCATCGACGGGTCGGATCCGCCGAACCAGAAGTGGGTGGTGAAGCCGGACGTGAACGAGCCGGTACGCCGCAGCAGGCTGGACGCGACGAGCAGCACCCCGGGCCCGATGGTGGTGACGGTGACCAGCGCGAACACGGCCACGGTGACCGGGATCCGGGCGGCGCCGAGCCGGACCCGGCGGCGCCGTCCGCCCTTGCCGGTGATGGTGGCGAAGGATCTCCGCCGCCCGGCCACCCGGGTGCTGATCAGCAGCACCATCGCGGCGACCACGACCAGGATCACCGACAGTACGTATCCGCGTTCGATCTGCCCGGTGGTGATCGCCCCGTACGCCCGGGTGGACAGGGTGTGGAACCGGACCGGCAGGCCGAGCACCGCGGGGGCGGCGAAGTTGCTGATGCCCTCGGCGAAGGCGAGCAGCGCGCCGGAGATCACCGCCGGGGTGACCACCGGGACGGCGATCGACCAGGCGACCCGGAACCGGCCGGCCCCGGTCAGTTCGGCGGCTTCGACGAGTTCGGCGTTGACCGTGGCCAGCGCGGCGGCGGTGAGCATGAACGACAGCGAGTAGTAGTGGGCGATCAGGGTGGCGGCCACCGGGAGCGGGCCCCAGGCCAGCCAGTCGGGGACGGTCATGCCCAGGTCGGTGAGCAGGCCGACCCGGCCGCTGCCGACGAGTTCGTTGCGGAACACCGATTCCCAGGCCAGCGCGAGCGCGAAGCTGGGCAGCGCGAACGGGACCGAGGCGAGGAACGTGACGGTACGCCGGAACGGGATGTCGGTCATCACCACGACCCAGGCCAGCGCCCCGCCGAGCAGCACCGATCCGGCCGCGGTGGCGGCGCCGACGAGCAGGGAGTTGAGCAGCGGTTCGTGCAGCAGGGCGGGGGCCAGCCGCCCGGTCAGCACGTCACCCCAGGCGGCGAGCCCGTCCGGGCGCAGCGTGGACGAGACCAGACCGGCGACCGGCACGACGACCAGCACGGACAGAAGAACAAGGAGGACCAGCGCCAGTACGACCACCGGCCGCCGAAGATGAGAGAGCATCAGCTCAGCGTCAGCAGGAAGTCGCCGACCTCGGACCGGATCTCCGCGACCGCGGCCGGGTCGATCGACCAGGCGCCGAGCTGCTCCAGCGACACGGCCTCGGCCGGCGCCGTCACGTCGGTACGGGTCGGGTAGTCACCGGCCACGTAGAACGGCGCGAACCCCGGCCCGCCGGTCGCCGACTCGTCGCCCATCAGGAAGTCGACGAGCAGCCGGGCGGCGGCCGGGTGCTCGGCGTCCCGGGTGATCGCCAGCAGGGCCGGGAACGCGATGCCGGGCGCCGGGGCGACGCCGGTGGCGGCCTGCAGTGCCCAGCCCTCGTCCTCGTTGTCCCGGCGGTCGGAGTAGGAGGTGAACCCGACCGGCGGCTCGGCCTGCCCCTTGGCCCCGACCGCGGCGTTCACCGCGTCGGTGTCGTCGACGAGGACGAGGCCGTTGGCGTACAGATCCTTCAGGAACTGCTCGCCCGCGTTCGCCACCCCGTCGTCGAGTTTCACGGGTGTGCCGCGCAGTTGCTCGTGGGCGGCGGCCATCTCGCCGGCACGCAGCACCATCTCCGTGGCCAGGTCCAGGTAGTCACCGCGGACCTGCGGATCCACCATGATCACGCGGCCTTTCCACTCCGGGTCGGTGAGCTGCCACAGGTTGGTGATCGGGGAGCCACCCGGGTGGGCCTCCTCGTTGTACATCAGGGTCTTGGTGGACAGCCGGTTCGCGACCAGCGGCCGGCTGAACCGTTCCGGCAGATCCCCGGCGACGCGCGGCGGGACGTAGTTGCGCAGCAGCCCGCCGGCCATCAGGTCGGTGAGCACGACCGGCGCGTCGGACAGGTAGGCCACGTCGGCGGTCGGGGCGCCGGCTGTCGCCTCGGACTTGAGACGGGCGATCTGCTCGGTGGAGGAGATGTCGGTGGGCACCAGGTCGACACCCGGGTAGGTCTTCTCGAACTCGGCCTCGACCGAGGCGATCCGGCTGGTGAAGGCGTAGACCCGCACCTCCCCTTCGGCCTTGGCCGCGGTGTGCAGTTCCTCGATGGTGGCGGTGTCCAGGGGGTCGGGCGCGGTCGAGGCGGCGCCGGCCGGGGTGACCGGGCTGCCACCGCCACAGCCGGAGAGCACGACGGCGGTCAGGACAAGCGCCAGCACAGGCTTACGAAACACAGATTTCTCCAACCAAAAGACGATAATTGGGTACGCATAAAGCACAGCCCCACCCCCCACAGGCCAGGGGCCGGACAGTCGTGCAGGCCCCACCCGCGTGCCTCTTTCCGGCGCGATCCGCACCGCAAAGAACCACGCGATCCGCACTCCACCCCGCGTGGTCACTTCCGGCCCGATCCGCACCACAAAGGACCACACGATCGGCGCTTCACCCCGCGTGGTGACTTCCGGCGCGATCCGCACCGGAAGTGACCACGCGATCGGCGCTCGACCGGGGCGTGGTGATTTCCGGTGTGGATCGCGCCGGAAAGTGGCACGCGGGGTGGGGCCGTGTGGGGTTAGGACTCGAAGCGTTCCAGCAAGGTGTCCAAGCGGGTCAGCGCCGTGGACGCGCGAGTCTGGTCGGCTTGGGCCACCGCCAGCACCAGGGCGTTGGCCAAGGCCATCGGGACTGTCAAAGACTGGTATTCGCGGCCGTTTCCGCGCGGGGCCGCCAGCACCACCGTCGAGTCCGGGGCGCCGTCCGGCTGGCCCAGCACGTCGGTCAGTACCAGCAGGCCGGCGCCGGTCTCACGGACCGTCTCCAGCAGGGCCGGCAGGACGCGCGACGGGCGCCGGAAGGCCAGCACCACGACCAGGTCGCCGGGCTGGAGGGAGACGAGTTCCTCGGCGACGTCGCGGTCGGGGCCGGTCAGGTCGGTGACCAGGGTGCCGAACCGCCGGAGCCGCCGCACCAGCAGGCCGGCGAGCACTGTCGCGTTGCCGCGGGCGAAGATCAGCACCCGGCGGGCGGCGAGTACCCGGGTGGCGGCTTCGTCGATCAGTGGTTGCGGGACGGCGCGGGGCAGTTCGCGCAGGGAGGTCAGTTCGTCGTCGATCACGGTGGCGAGCAGGGCGCCACGGTCGAGGCGGGTGCGGATCCGGTCTTCGGCGTCGACCGCGCCGAGCAGTTCGGCCTGCAGGCCGTTGCGCAGTTGGGGGTAGCCGGTGTAGCCGAGTTTCTGCGCCAGCCGGGTGGCGGCGGCGACGTGCACGCCGGCCCGGGTGGCGACCTGTTCGGCGGGTAGTACCGCGGCTTCGGCCGGGTGGGACAGCAGTACGTCGACGACGCGCAGGTCGCCGGGTGAGAGCCGGGGCCGGTGCGCGTCGATGCGGTGGCGGAGGGAGCCTTGTTCGAGCACGTGAGGAAGGCTAGGTGCAAGCGGGCTTGCAGATAACCCTGATCTTGCAAACCGAAAGTGAACGCGAGGGGGCGGTCCCGGAACCACCGCATTCGGCCCGGCGCCCGCCGGACGGTCCGGTGTCCCGCCGGCCTCGCGCGGACGACGCGGGACGACCCGGTCTCTAGGAGCTCCCGGGGCGTACCACCTCTAACGGGGTTTCCGGGGTTCGGGGTTGCGGTGGGGTGGTCGTCAGCTGGGATTCCAGGGCGTCCAGGGCCTCGCGCAGTTTGGCGATCTGCTGGTGCGGAGTGTTGTCGGCGGTCGGGATGGGCGGGCCGCTCTCCTTGCCCCGGGCGGCCGCCCGCTCGGCGTCGTGGGCCTCCTGGAGGGCGGTCAGCACCACGCCGACCAGCAGGTTCGTCAGCAGATAGCAGGCGGCGACCATGTACGACACGTAGTACGGCACGGCCCACGGGGTGATCTCCCGGCCGGCCACCAGGGTGTCGGTGATGCCGTCCAGGGAGAGCAGCAGGAACAGGCTGAGCATGGCCTGGCCGACGGTGCCGTACCTGTCCGGCTCGGCCCGCCCGAACAGCATCCAGCCGAGCATCGCGTAGCCGTATATCACCAGCACCGTGATCAGCAGGAAGCTGCCGAGGCCGGGCAGGCTGCGCCGGAGGCCGATCAGGATGATCCGCAGGCTGGGGAACAGCCGGAAGGCCCGGACGATCCGGGCCAGGCGCAGCAGCCGCAGCAGGGTGACGTTCTCCCGGATGCCGGGGAGCAGCGGGGCCAGGATGATCGCCATGTCGAAGATGTTCCAGCCGTCCCGGAAGAAGGCCGACGGGCGATCCAGGCTCGCGCCGAACCGGATCAGCAACTCGCAGACGAATCCGGCGATGCACAGATGTTCGACGAGTTTGAGATAGGGTCCGACGGCCGCGGCCCAGGAGTAGGTCTCCAGGCCGAGGCACATCGCGTTGACCAAGATCACCGTGAATCCGGCGATGCTGAACCAGGGCGCGCCGACCATGGTGAGGCAGCGCGCCGTGACGGCCCTTCTGAGCGTGGACAGGATGCGTCTCCCCCGGCGAATCTTCGCGAACGGCCGCATCCTATGACATAACTACTTCGTCGGGATGGTGTGCCCGAACGTGTCCAGCCACTGGGTGAAGGTCTTCAGCCCGGGGTTCAGCTTGCGCACCTCGGCCAGGCCCCGGACACCGGTGAAGTAGTCCTCGAACTCGGTGTAGTACTGCAGCATGTTGCCCGCCTCGTCGGCGCCGGGGAAGCCCAGACCACGGTAGGCGTCGTGGGTCAGCGGCCGGTAGACGACCGGCTCACCGACCGCCTTCGACAGCCCGGCCGCGATCTGCTCGCCGGTCAGGTGCTCACCGGCGATGTGCACGGTCCGGCCGGCGTACTCCCGGGGTCCGGCCCGCAGGATGCCGTACGCGGTGGCGCCGATGTCGTCGACGGCGATCCCGGCGAGCCGGGCGCCGCCCATCGGCAGGCTCAGGGTGAGCACGCCGTCGGCGTCCCGGGTGGCGCCCCAGCCGTTGGCCAGGTTCTCCCAGTAGAAGGTGGTCCGCAGGAAGGTGGTGGGCACCCCGGCCGCGGTGAACAGCCGGTCCGCCTCGGCCTTGGCGTCGAAGTGCGGGACCTTGTACTCACCCTGCAGGGTCGGCATCCGGTCGTCGGACACCGGGATGTGGTCGCGGGTGTCCTCCAGGGTCGACCAGATCACGTGCTGGAGCCCGGCACGCTTCGCGGCGTTCGCCAGGTTGCCGGCCTCCTCCAGCTCCTTGGCCGCGGACATGTGCGCCCAGAAGTTCGTCACCAGGAAGGCGCCGTACGCCCCGGTGAACGCCTCGACCAGGCTCTCCTCGTCGTAGTTGTCGGCCCGCACCACCTCGGCGCCGAGCTCGGCCAGCTCCCGGGCGCGGGGTGAGGTGGTATCCCGGGTGATCGCCCGGACCGCGTACTCGCCGGACGTGTCGGCCAGGATCGCCTTGACCAGTCCGCCACCCTGGGAACCGGTGGCGCCGACGACCGCGATGATCTTCTGGTTCATGACTACCACTCTTTCAATTTTGAAGGACTGCCTCGCACAACCACCGCGGGCGATCGATGATTCCCGATCGGATGAGACGGTCGTCACCAGCACTCCGAGGCCGCTTTCCCCGATTCCGGACACCACCCCCAGCGCAGTGGATAGCGTGGTCAGCGTGGGTGGGCCGGCCACCGCCGTCCCCTCACGGGCGGAGAGGATCATGTGGAAAACCGCGGAACAGCAGGGACCGGTCGTGTTGCTGGTCGAGGACGACGAGGATCTGCGCGAACTGACCACGCAGATGCTCGAGATGCGCGGTTTCGTCGTGCTGTCGGCCAAGGACCCGGTGAGCGCACTGATGGCGTGCCGCGTCCATGACGGCAACATCGACGTGCTCCTGACCGACCTGGGCCTGCCCGGTGTCTCCGGCGGCGAGCTGTCCCGGTCGGCGGCAGCGGTCCGGCCGGGCATGAAGGTCGTGTACGTGTCCGGCGTCCCCGAGGAGATCGCCATCAAGCGCGGCCTGATCAAGGCGGGCTCGCCGTTCATCGCCAAGCCCTACACGGCGGACGTTCTGGCCGGGACTCTGCGCACGGTGCTGTCGCAGTCCTCCTCGGCCCCCAATTGGTGACTGTTAAGCAACCGAGGCTGGCTCATGCTCCGACGTACCCGTCCGATTCATAGGGCAGAGGCCAACGGGGGGTTGGCCACGGAACGTGAGGAAACACCATGGAGCAGATCAAGTTTCTCGTCGGCTACCTGCGCGCCATGCACAAGTCCGAGGAGGGCGCGACCATCGTCGAGTACTCGCTGCTCGTCGCTCTCATCGCCGCCGCCCTCATCACCGCGATCGGCCTGCTCAGCGGGAACATCGAGGACCTGCTCGGCCGGGTCACCGGCTCGCTCGCATGACGCCCGCCGGTCTCGCCCCGGGCACCACGCCCGGGGCGAGACCGGGGCGGCCGTCATCGAGATGGCCCTCGTGCTGCCGGTTCTGCTGCTCATCCTGTTCGGGATCATCGACATGGGCCGGATGCTGCAGCAGAACATCCAGCTCACCCAGGCCGCCCGTGAGGGCGCGCGGCTGGGTGCGCTGAGCGGCACCGTCACCGACGTGAAGGCGAAGGTCACCTCGATCGTCGGCAGCGGTGTGACCCTGAACTACCCCACCAACGGGGTCCAGGTGTGCGCGGCCTCGCCGGTCGCCGGCGCCGACTCGACCGTCCGGGTGGAACGCCAGTTCCGGGCGATCACCCCGGTGATGGCGTGGATCACCTCGGCCGGTGGGTCGAGCACGATCATCCTGAAGGCTCGCGGCGTGATGTCGTGCGTCGGCTGAGCCGTCGCGCCTGAGTTCGGCCCCCTGCGCCCGCAGTGGGGCCTACCTGTCGTGACCCGCGGAAAACCCGGGAACGGTAGGACCTTTGAGGTAACCGTGATTAGCCGTTTCGGATGACCTTGACCTGATTAGGTGAAGACATGCGACGGCGCGTGCTGATCCTGCTGGCCGCACTTCTGCTGGCGTTCGTCAGCGGGGCGGCGATCATCGCCTATGTCCGGGGTGCGGACAAGCGAGCGGTCGAGGGCAAGCAGGGTGTCTGGGTCCTCATCGCCCGGGAACGAATCCCGGCGGACACGGTGGGCTCGGACGTGAAGAATCTGACCGAACGGATCCTGGTCCCGAACGAGACCGTCCCCGTGGGCGCCCTCACCACGTGGGAGGCGGCACTCGACGGGCTGCGGCTGACCGCGCCCCTGGAGAAGAGCCAGCTGCTGATGCGGGCCCTCTTCCAGAAGGACGGCCCCGCCGCGTCGGGCCCGCGGCGGTACACCGTCCCCACCGACATGCTCGCGGTGACCGTGGCGCTCAGTGTGGCGCCGCAGGTGGCCGGCGACGTGACCGCCGGCGACCAGGTGACCGTTTACGGGACCTGCCCCCTGCAACCCGACTCGGACAGTCCCGGACCGCCGAAGACCCGGCCGCTGCTGCCCCGCGCCCAGGTGATGGTGATCGGCGAGGCCCCGGAGGTCGACCCGACCACGCCCGCCCCGGTGGTCCCGTCCGGCTCGGCCACACCCGAGCCCGAGGAGACCGAGGACGACAAGCAGAAGTCCGGCAAGTACGAGCGGTACGTGGTCAGCCTCGCGGTCACCCCGAAGGACGCCCAGCGCCTGATCCACGCGTCCAAATACTGCGGTCTCTACCTGGCCCTGCTCGGGGCCACGGTGAAGGTGACGCCCGGAGACGGCGTCGACACGAAGGGGCTGTTCTGAATGAGCCTCTATGTCTACGTCGAACCCGACGAGGGCCGGCGCACCGAGGTCGGCCCGGCGTTCCGGGAGGTCGGCTGCACGATGCTGTCCAGCATGGCCGACCTGGAGACCCATCTGCCACGCTACCCGGAGACGATCCTGGTCATCCTGGGCGCCACGGTGGATCTGGGCGAGGCGCTGATGTTCACCGCGTACCAGCGGCTGCAACGTCCGCTGATCGGGGTGGTGCTGATCCGCCGGGTGATCGAGCCGCAGATGGTCCTGGAATGCCTGCGCTCCGGGGTCCGGGAGATCGTCGACGAGGCGGACAACGACGGTCTGCGGGCCGCCACGGTGCGGTCCGTCGACCTCTCCAAAGCACTCAGCAGCACCCTGCGCGGCACCGCCGAACAGGCCCCGTACGCCCGGGTGATCACGCTCTTCGCCGGCAAGGGCGGCTGCGGCCGCAGCATGGTCGCCGCCAACCTGGCGGTGGCCCTCGCCGGTGGCGCCCGGCGGGTCCTGCTGATCGACCTCGACCTGCAGTTCGGCGACGTCGCCATCATGCTGAGGCTGTCCCCGGACCGGAACATCGCCGGCGGCCTGTCGATGACCGGCAAACTGGACGAGCCGGGCCTGCGCTCGATCGTCTCCAGCCATCGCACCGGGCTGGACGCGCTGCTCGCCCCGCCCAGCCCGGCCGAGGGCGAACGGGTCAGCCGCGAGTTCGTGGTCGAGCTGCTGGACGTGGCCCGGCCGCTCTACGACTACATCGTGGTGGACACCCCGGCCGTGGTCACCGACCAGGTGCTCGCGGCGCTGGACATGTCCGACTGGTTCATCCCGATCGTCACCCCGGACCTGCCGACCCTGAAGTCGGTCCGGCTCACCTCGGAGATGTTCGACCTGCTCGACTATCCGAAGGAACGCCGGCTGCTGGTCTTCAACCGGGCCAACACCCAGGTCGGCCTCACCCCGCAGGACGTGGAGGAGGCGGTCGGCATGTCGTTCGCGGTGCAGGTGCCGTCCAGCCGGGACGTGCCCGTCTCGGTCAACCAGGGTGAGCCGCTGACCATGACCGACCCCATGCACCCGGTGAGCCGCGCGATCCGTGAGCTGGCCGACCGGATCTCCGGGGTGAAGACCGAACCGGTGAAGGAGCGTCGGTTCCTCGGTATCAGGAGACCCGCGAAATGAGCCTTTCCGCACGCCTCGCCGCGGCCCAGACCGCCCAGAACCCACAGCAGCAACAACAACAGCAGCAGCACGGCCACGGCCACGGCCAGCAGCCGGGTGGGCCGCCGATCGACCGGGGCTCCAGCGGCACCGACCGGTACCGCGCGGCCAGCCAGGCCCGGCCCGACGACCAGGTCAACGAGGTGCGCCTGCGGATCCAGCGGCGGCTCGCCGACGAACTCGGGCCCACCCTCTACGGCAACGACCGCAACGCCGGCGACGACCTGGACGCCAAGGTCCGCGAGTCGCTCAACGAGCTGCTGGCCCGGGAGGAGACCCCGCTGTCCGGCGCCGACCGGGCCCGGATCGTCCGCGAGGTGGTCGACGAGGTGCTCGGGCACGGGCCGATCGAATCGCTGCTGCGCGACCAGTCGGTCACCGAGGTCATGGTCAACGGCCCGAACTTCGTCTTCGTGGAACGCTTCGGCCGGATCGAGCGGGTGGCCGCCGAATTCGACAACGAGTCGCACCTGCGCCGGATCATCGACCGGATCTGCTCCCGGGTCGGCCGCCGGGTGGACGAGTCCAGCCCGATGGTGGACGCCCGGCTGCCCGACGGCAGCCGGGTCAACGCGATCGTGCCGCCGATCGCCCTGGACGGCTCCACCCTGACCATCCGCAAGTTCGCCGCGGTGCCGCTCACCGCCACCGACCTGATCAACTACGGGACGCTGACCCGGGGCGCGGCCGAATTCCTGGACGCCTGCGTCCGCGGCCGGCGCAACATCGTGGTCAGCGGCGGCACCGGCTCCGGCAAGACCACCGTCCTCAACGTGCTGTCCGGATTCGTGCCGGCCGACGAGCGGATCGTCACCATCGAGGACGCCGCCGAGCTGCAGCTCGTCCAGGACCACGTGGTCCGTCTCGAATCCCGGCCGGCCAACTCCGAGGGCCGCGGCACCATCACCACCCGCGACCTGGTCAAGAACGCGCTGCGGATGCGGCCCGACCGGATCGTCGTCGGTGAGGTCCGCGACAGCGCCGCCCTGGACATGCTGCAGGCGATGAACACCGGCCACGACGGCTCGCTGACCACCCTGCACGCCAACTCGCCCCGGGACGCGCTGTCCCGGATGGAGACCATGGTCCTGATGGCCGGCATGGACCTGCCCAGCCGCGCCATCCGCGACCAGATCACCTCGGCCGTCGACCTGATCCTCCAGGTCAACCGGTTCAAGGACGGCTCCCGCAAGATCACCCACATGACCGAGGTGGTGGGCATGGAGGGCGACGTCATCACCCTCCAGGACATCTTCCTGCACGAGTACGCCCCGGACGCCCGCGGCGGTGTCCTCAAACCCACCGGGATCCGGCCCAACTTCACCGACGCGCTCGCACCGTACGGGGTGACGCTCAACCAGAACCTCTTCGCAGGCCGCGGATGGTGACTCTGGTCCTGGCCGTCTTCCTGATCGTGGGGGCCACCTTCCTCGCCGGGTACGCGGTGCTGGACGCGATCTTCGGGAAGACCCCGATCCAGCGCCGGCTCACCGTGCTGCGGCGGTTCCGGGTGCGGACCGTCACCGAGGAGGTGCCGCTGCTGCGCCGGCTGGTGGTGTCCGCCGGGCAGCAACTGGAGGCCGTCCCGCTGCTGGTCCGGCTGGCCGCCCGGGACGAGGACGTGCTGGACCGGCTCGGCGGGCAGATCAAACCGACCGAATGGCTGGCGATCCGGTTCGCCACCATGATCGGCACGTCGGTGCTGCTGCTGTTCCTCCTGCCGTGGGCGGTAGCGATCCTGATCGGGCTGATCCTCGGCTACCTGATCACCGGCTTCTACCTCAGCTTCCGGATCTCCCGCCGGGAACGGCAGTTCGGCGACGAACTGCCCGGCGCCCTCAACCTGATGACCAGCTCGCTGCGGGCCGGCTTCACCCTGCACCAGGCGGTCGAGGCGGCGGTCCGCGACGACGGCGGGCCGGTCGCCGTCGAACTGCGCCGGGCCCTGGCCGAGACCCGGATCGGCGGCAGCTTCGAGGACGCCATCGAACGCGTCGGCGAACGCATGCACAGCACCGAGGTGGTGTGGCTGGTGATGGCCCTGCGGCTGCAGCGCGAGGTCGGCGGCAGCCTGGTCGACGTCATGCAGACCACCTCCGACACGATGCGGGAACGCGCCTACATCAAACGGCACGTCCGGTCGCTGTCCGGTGAGGGCCGCATCTCGGCCTGGGTGCTGACCTGCATGCCGCCGCTCACCGCCCTGGCCATCCAGCTCACCCAGCCCGGCTATCTGCGGCCGCTGTTCACCGAACCATTCGGGCTGCTGCTGCTCGCCGTCGCGCTGATCGGCATGGGACTCGGCGGACTCTGGCTGCGCCAGGTCGTCAAGGTGGAGGTCTGATGAGCGGCGCCCTGCTGGTGATCATCGCGGTGTCCGCGGCGGCCTTCGCGGTGCTGCTGGTCGCGGTCGCCTCCACCCTTCCCGAGGTACGCCGGGAACGGGTGATGCGCACCCTGGCCGTCTTCACCGGCCGCCCCGACGGCAGACAGAACCGCGACCAGACCTCCGGCGCCACCCATGCGCTGATCGAGATCGGCGACCGGATCGGCGCCCTGATCAGCCCACCCAGCGACCGGGAACGCCTGGTCCGGATGCTGGAACTGGCCGGCAACCCGGTCGCCTGGCCGGCCGCCCGGGTGATCCGGCTCCGCCCGCTGGCGATGCTGGTCCTGCCCCTGCTGATGGCCGGCGTCGGCAACACGTTCAAAGGCCAGCCCGGCGCGATCGTCGGCGCGATCCTCGGTGTGGCCCTCGGCTACGGAATGCCCCTGATCCTGATCTACAACGCGTCCATCAAACGCCAGGAGCTGATGCAGCGCGCCCTGCCCGACGTGATGGACGTCCTGGTCATCGGCGTCGAGGCGGGCCTGGGCCTGGACTCGGCGATGGACCAGGTGGCCCGGGGCACCCGCGGCCCGATCGCCGACGAGCTGCACCGGGTACTCCAGGAGATGCGCCTGGGCGTGGCCCGCTCCGAAGCCCTCCGCGACCTGTCCCAGCGCACCACGGTCCGCGACCTGCGCCGCCTGGTCACCGCCCTGATCCAGGCCGGCGAACTGGGCATCTCGGTCGCCCCCATCCTCCGCGAACACGCCGCCGACCAGCGGATCCGCCGCCGCCAGCGCGCCGAGGAGGCGGCCCAGAAGGTGCCGGTGAAGATGCTCTTCCCGATCCTGTTCTGCATGTTCCCGGCCATCTTCGTGGTCATCATCGGCCCGGCCGTGATCCAGCTGATCAAAACCTTCTCCAACAGCTGACCGACTTTCCGACCCTTCATCCGGTACGCCCGTCGGCCCCACGGAAATCGGGTCGCCCCGTGTCGTCCACGCGAGGAGGGCGAGACTCCGGACCGCCCGGCGACCGCCGGGCGAATGCGCCCCGCACCGGCAGCACCTAGATCCGGCTGAGGTCCACCTCGACGGGGAAGGGGGCGGTCAGCTTCACCACGCCGGTGAACACGTCGCCGTTGCGGTAGCGGCCGGTGGCCGGGTCGAGCACGTAGGTGTAGGCGATCGGCGCGCCGGTGGCCGTCTGTTCGATGCGCCAGTAGAACGGGATGCCGGCCTTCGCGTACTGGCTCGTCTTGACCACCCGGTCGGTGGTCTCCGAGCCGGGTGAGACCACCTCCACCACCAGGATCACGTGTTCGGGTCGGGTCGGTGTGATGTCGATGGTGTCCGCGCGGTAGACCGTCACATCCGGGCGCCGATTGTTCAGTGGCACGTCCTGGAGACGGACGTCGAAGTCGGTGTCCGCGTTCCAGTCCTCCCCCGCCGCCTCGTCCAGGGCGTTCGCCAGCAGCCGGGCCAGGCGGTTGTGCCGCTTGGACGCGCTCGGGCTCACCAGCACCATCCCATCCACGATCTCGATCCCGGCGCACTGCTCTTCCGTCCACGCCGCATATTGCTCTGCCGTTACCTGCTGATGCATCCAGGCCGGCGCGACCATCTCGGCAGTCATACCCACCTCCGGGAATGCGATCGGCCATCGGACTCAAGATACCGCGGGTTCGACCTGGCGGGCCGGTCAGAGGAGGGTGGCCCGGTCAGAGGAGGGCGGCCAGGTCGGTGAGGGTGGTCAGGGGGATGTCGGCGGGGGCGCCTCGCAGGCCGGCGGTGCGGGCGCCGGCGGCCCGGCCCGCGGCCACGCCCACCTCGGCGTCCTCGACGACCAGGCAGGCCGACGGGGGTACGCCCAGACGGTCGGCGGCCAGCAGGTAGCCGTCGGGGGCCGGTTTGCCGGCGGCGACGTCCTCGATCGTCACCACCAAGGGGGCGGTGATGCCGGCCGCGGTCAGGCGGGCCGTGGCCAGGCGGCGGTCGGCGCTGGTCACCACGGCCCACGGCAGGGCGCGGCGGGACAGGGCGGCCAGCAGGTCGCCGGCCCCGGCGCAGGCGGTGATGTCGGACAGGTCGTCGTACTGCAGGTCGAGCTGGCGGGCGGCGGCCACCGCGACCGCCTCCTCGCCGGCGTCGGGCAGGAAGCGGCGGGCGGTGGTCAGGGACGGGGCGCCGTGGGCGGCGGCCAGCACCTCGTCGGCGTCGACGTCGTGTTCGGCGGCCCAGACGCGCCAGGCGCGTTCGACGGCGGCGTGCGATTCGACGAGGGTGCCGTCCATGTCCAGAAGGATCGCTTCGATTCCGGAGAGCTTTTTACTCACCAGCCGAGCATAATCGGTCAGGAGGCTCGCCAGTAGCCGGAGAAGTAGACCCGGTTCTTCGGGAAGCCCCGCTCGGCGCACAGGTGCCGGCGGGCGGTGGTGACCATCATGGATTCGCCGGCCAGGAAGGCGTACGGCGTACCGGCGGGCAATGGCATGTCCCGCAACGTCCGGACCAGCACGTCGCTGGAACCGGCCGGTGCGCCCCGCCGGTGCAGCCAGTGCACGGTGACGCCGGACGGCGCGGCGACCGGGATCTCGCAGTCCGCGCCGGCCACCTCGATCAGGGCGATCGCGGTGGCGCCGGCGGGCAGCGCCTCGGCCGCGGCGGTGATGGCCGGCAGCGCGGTCTCGTCGCCGGCCAGCAGCTGCCAGTCGGTGTCCGGCGGCGGGGCGTATTCGGCGCCGTCGCTGAGCACTCCGAGCCGGTCGCCGGGGGCGGCCGTCCCGGCCCAGGCCGACGCCGGGCCGTTGTCGCCGTGCAGCACGAAGTCGATGTCCATCTCGCGGCGGGCCCGGTCGAGGCGGCGGACCGTGTAGTTGCGCACCACCGGGCGGACGTCGCCGGGGATCGCCTGGAGGGCCGGCCACCAGTCGTCGGAGTCCGGGAGCACCGGCGCGCCGCCGGGTTCCGGGGACAGGAAGATCCGGACCAGGTGGTCGGGGCCGTCGTAGCCGAAGCCGTCCAGATCGGGACCGGTCACGGTGATCCGGGTCAGGTGTGGGGTGAGGCGTTCGGCGCGGACCACCTCGGCGGGCAGCGGACGGTGCGGCATGGGTCTCGCTCCTCTGGGAGACGGCGTTCGGTTAGGTTAGCCTATCCTCACTGATCACGGGGAGGGTCGACAGTGGACGCAGCGCGCCGCCGGGCGGCTGCCGTGCTCGTGCCGCTGGCCGCGCTCGGCCTGTTCGCGCTGCTCAGCCTCGCGGTCGGGGCCGAGCCGATCGCCCCGGGCACGGTCCGTGACGCGCTCCTCGACTACCAGCCGACCGATCCGCAACACCTGGTGATACGAACCATGCGCCTACCCCGTACGGTGATCGGCCTCCTGGTCGGCACCGCCCTCGGCACCGCCGGGGCGATCATGCAGGGCCTGACCCGCAACGCCCTCGCCGACCCGGGCATCCTCGGCGTGAACGCCGGCGCCGCGCTCTTCCTGGTGCTGGGCATCAGCCTGTTCGGGGTGACCTCGCTGACCGGCTACGTCTGGTTCGCCTTCGCCGGCGCGGCACTGGTCGCGGTGATCGTCTACGGCATCGGCACGCTCGGCCCGGACCGTGCCACCCCGGTCAAACTGGCCCTGTCCGGCGCGGCGGTGAGCGCCGCGGTGGGCTCGGTGACCACCGCGATCATCCTGGGAGACACCGACGCCTTCGACCGGATGCGGCTGTGGCAGGTCGGCTCGCTGGCCGGGCGCAATCTCGATCTGGCCGCGCAGGCGGCGCCGTTCCTGCTGGCCGGGGCGCTGCTGGCGATCCCCTGTGGCCGGTTGCTGAACGGTCTGGCGCTGGGCGACGACGTGGCCCTCGCGCTGGGCCAGCGGGTCGGTGTGAGCCGTGCGGTCGCCGCCGCGTCGGTGGTGATCCTCTGCGGTACGGCCACCGCCCTGGCCGGCCCGATCGCCTTCGTCGGCCTCGCCGTGCCGCACATGGCCCGGCTGCTGACCGGCCCGGACCACCGCCTGGTGCTGCCCTGTTCGGCGGTGCTGGCCCCGGCGCTGCTGCTGGCCGCGGACGTGCTCGGCCGGGTGCTGGTCAGCCCGTCCGAACTCCAGGTGGGGGTGGTGACCGCGGTGCTCGGCGCCCCGATCTTCGTGTTCCTGATCCGGCGCCGCGACCTGGCGGCGCTGTGAGACCCCGGGAGCTGATGGTGGTCGCGGTGCTGCTGGCGCTGGCCGGGGTGCTGTTCGTGACGGCGCTGGCCACCGGCGGTTTCCGGATCGAGGTGCCGGCCGTGCTCGATGTGCTGGCCGGGCACGGCACCCGGCGGAACACCTTCGTGATCATGGATGTCCGGCTGCCCCGGGTGCTCTGCGGTCTGCTGGCCGGGGCCGCGTTCGGGCTGTCCGGCGCGCTCTTCCAGGCCCTTGTCGACAATCCGCTGGCCAGCCCGGACATCATCGGCGTGACGATGGGCGCGAGCGCCGCCGCGGTGGTGTGCACGGTGCTGCTCGGGCTGTCCGGGGCGGTGGTGCCGGTGGCCGCGTTCGCC
This sequence comes from Actinoplanes sp. G11-F43, assembly GCF_050589265.1. NCBI lineage: Bacteria > Bacillati > Actinomycetota > Actinomycetes > Micromonosporales > Micromonosporaceae > Actinoplanes > Actinoplanes sp. G11-F43. Next base: position 7,322 of record NZ_JBNZCE010000029.1, on the reverse strand, counting down.
GGCGCGCTGGCCACCGCGGCGCTGATCCACCTGCTGTCCTGGCGGCGGGGTGTGACCGGGTATCGCCTGGTGCTGGTCGGGATCGGGGTCGGGGCGGTGCTCAGCGCGGTCGTCTCCTATCTGATGTCGAAGGCCGACGTGACCAGTGCCCGGCAGGCTCTGGTGTGGCTGACCGGGAGCCTCAACGCCCGTACCCCAGCGCATCTGTGGCCGTTGATCGTCGCCCTTGTCGTCCTGGTCCCGGTGGCGTTGCTCTTCTCCCGGGGCCTGCGGACGCTCGCGCTCGGCCAGGACACCGCGCGGGCGCTGGGCGCGCGGGTGGAGCTGATCCGGCTGGGTGTGCTGGTGACCGCGGTGGCGCTGGCCGCGGTGGCGACGTCGTCGGCGGGCCCGGTGCCGTTCGTGGCGTTCGTGGCCGGGCCGATCGCCCGCGGGTTGCTGCGCGGCCGGGGCCTGGCGCTGATTCCGGCCGCGCTGACCGGCGCGGTGGTGATGGTCGCCGCCGACCTGACCGGTCAGCATCTGCTCGCCGACCGGGTGCTGCCGGTCGGTGTGATCACCGGGGCGGTCGGCGCCCCGTTCCTGCTCTGGCAACTCGCCGCCACGAACCGCACCGGCCGGGGCGGCTGACCACGAGATGAGAGGTAGATCGTGATGATCGAACTGCTCGACCGCCGCAGCCTGCTGATCGGAAGCGGACTCCTGTTGGCCGGATGTTCGTCGACGCCTCCACCGTCCGAACAGAACGACACCCGGACCGTGGAGACCGACAAGGGCCCCGTCGACGTGCCGGTCTCCCCCGCCCGGGTGGTCTGCGGTGACTACTACGGCGCGTTCGCCCTGGTCGACCTGGGTCTGACCCCTGTCGGTGTGGGTGGTGGCGGCTACCAGGGCACCGGCGCGTTCTACGGTGACCGGCTCAAGGCGGTGCCGGTCACCGGCGACTGGACCGAACCGGACGTGGAGAAGATCGCCGCCGCGGACCCGGACCTGATCCTGCGCACCATCGACACCCCGGACGAGCTGTATCAGCAGCTCAGCGCGATCGCCCCGACCGTGGTCATCTCGTTCCAGAAGCTGTCGCTGCTGGAGGTGGCCGCCCGGGTCGGTGACGTGGTGAACCGGGTGGCGCAGGCCGATCAGCTGCTGGCGTCCTACCGGGACAAGACCGCGCAGATCAACCGGCGGCACGCCGACGTGCTGGCGAGACACACGTTCTCGTTCGTGCAGGTCGCCTCGGACACCACGTTCTGGACGCTGGGCCCGGCGTGGACCGACACCGCCGTCCTGCTCGACTGCGGGATCCGGCTGGCCGAGCCGTCGCAGTCGCAGGCCGAGCCGACCGCCGAGTACTCGTTCGAGAAGATCGCGATCCTGGAGCCGAGCAGCGCCCTGCTGGTCCCGGCCGGGCCGGACGGCACCACCGCGGCCCCCGACAACGAGCCGCTCACCGGCACCGATCTCTGGAAGAATCTCTCCGCGGTCCGCGCCGGCCGTGTCCACCCGATCGTCTCGGGCGCGTCCTCACTCGGCACCGGCATCCAGTTGGCCGACCGGATGGACACCGTACTCACCGAAATGGCGAAGCCCTAAGACATGACTGTTCTGACCAAGGCGCTGCGCCGCCAGCGGGGCCGGATCACCGCCAGTGTGGCGCTGCTCTGCCTGCACCAGACCGCCGAGGCCATGGTCCCGGTCGCGATCGGGCTGATCGTCGACCGGGCGGTGGCCACGTCGGACACCACCAGCCTGCTGATCTCGCTGGCCGGGCTGGCCGGGCTGTTCACCGTACTGGCGCTGGCCTGGCGGTTCGGTTCCCGGCTGGGCGCCTCGGCGGTCGAGCACGAGGGCCACCTGATGCGGGTGGAGATCGCCGGGCGGGCCCTGGACCCGCGCGGGCACCGGTCCGGGATGCGCGACGGGGAGTTGCTCTCGGTCACCGCCTCCGACACCGAGCAGTCGGTGCAGGGGCTGCGCGCGGTCTCGCTGATCGCCGCCGCGAGCGCCGCGGTCACCGTCTCGGCGATCGCGCTGATCGTGGTGGAGCCGCTGCTCGGGGTGGGCGTGCTGATCGGCGTACCGCTGGTGGTCCTGGGCCTGCAGTCGCTGGCGCCGCTGCTGACCCGGCGTGGTGCGGCCCAGCAGGCCGCCCTGGCCACCACCACCGCCACCGCCGTCGACCTGGTCACCGGCCTGCGGGTGCTGCGCGGCCTGGGCGCCCAGCACCACGCGGCCGGGCGGTATGCCGAGGCCAGCGGCCGGGCACTGACCGACACGCTGCGCGCCGCCACCACCAAGGGCCTGCACCTGGGCCTGACCACGGCGGTGAACGGGCTGCTGCTGGCGGTGGTCGCCGGGTTCGCCGGATGGTTCGCGATCCAGGGCCGGATCAGTGTGGGTGAGCTGATCGCGGTGGTCGGGCTGGCCCAGTTCCTGGCCGAGCCGGTGCAGCTGCTCGGCTTCTGCGTGCAGTTGCTGGCCACCGCGCGGGCGTCGGCCGGGCGGGTGGCCCGCGTCCTGGACGCGGCACCCCAGGTCTCCCCCGGCACGGCGGGCCGTCCGCTTCCGGGTTCGATCCGGGTGGAGATCAACGGATTGTCGTACGGGGAACTGAACGGCCTGAGCCTGCGCCTGGGTGCCGGTGAGATCCTGGCCGTGCTGGCCGGTTCCCCGCGCCAGGCCGGTGAACTGCTCGGCCTGCTCACCGGCGGGGTGCCCCGCGACGACTACCAGGGCACCGTGCGCATCGACGGGGTGCCGCTGGAGGAGCTGACCCTGGACACCGCCCGCGGGGTGGTGCTTGTCGAACACCACGACGTGACGCTCTTCGCCGGGACCGTGCGCTCCAACATCGCCCTGCGCGGCGATCTGGACGACGCGACGGTGTCGGCGGCCGTGGCCGACGCCGCCGCCGAGGAGGTGCCCCTCGATCAGGACCTGGTCGAACGCGGCGCCAACCTGTCCGGTGGGCAGCGGCAGCGGGTCGCTCTGGCCCGCGCGCTGGCCACCGACCCGCCGGTGCTGGTGCTGCACGATCCGACGACGGCGGTGGACGCGGTGACCGAGGCGCTGATCGCCGGCCGGCTCGCCGCCGCCCGTAACGGCGGGGAACGCGCCACCCTGGTGGTCACCAGCAGCCCGGCGCTGCTGCGGGCCGCGCACCGGGTGGCGATGCTGGACGGCGGCCGGGTGGTCGCTGAGGGAACCCACGATCAGCTCGTCGCGTCGGACGAGCGCTACCGGGCGGCGGTCCTGCGATGAACGAGCTCCTTCCGGTCTCCGGCACCCGCGAGACCTGGCGGGCGTTCGGCGCCGAGTTCGCCCGGATGCCCCGGCTCAGCGCGGCCGCTCTGGCGCTGCTGGTCGGTGCGGCGGCGGCCGGGCTGGTCGCGCCGTGGGTGCTGGGCCGGCTGGTGGACGCGGTGATCGCCGGGGCCGAGCTGCGCGACGTGCTCGGGCATGTGGCGGTGATCGGCGCGGCGGCCGTGGTGGGCGGGCTGCTGACCGCGGCCGGCGCGGCGGTGGCGGCCCGGCTCGGCGAGACCGTGGTGGCCCGGCTGCGGGAGCGGGTGATGGACCGGGCCCTGCACCTGCCGTCGGCCACCCTGGAACGGACCGGCACCGGTGACCTGGTGGCCCGGGCCGGCGACGACGTGGCGGTGGTGGCGAACATGCTCACCGCCAGCGGGCCGGCGATCCTCGGCGCGCTGCTGTCGGTGCTGCTCACCGGGGCCGGGCTGTTCGCGCTGGACTGGCGGCTGGGGCTGGCCGGGCTGGCCGCGGTGCCCGGGTACGCGCTGGCCATGCGCTGGTATCTGCCGCGGTCGGCGCCGTTCTACGCGCGGGAGCGGATCGTGGCCGGGCAGCGGTCGCAGGCGATGGCGGAGGCGCTGCACGGGGCGGCCACGGTCCGGGCGTACCGGGTGGAGCCGGGTCACGTGGACCGGATCGCGGACCGGTCGGCGGCCGCCCGGAATCTGGCGCTGGACGTGTTCACGCTCTACACCCGGTTCAGTGTCCGGATGAACCGGGCCGAGTATCTCGGGCTGGCCGGGGTGTTGATCGCCGGGTTCCTGCTGGTGCGGTACGACCTGGCGACGGTGGGGGCGGCCACCGCGGCGGCGCTGTATTTCCACCGGTTGTTCAATCCGATCGGTCTGCTGTTGATGGAGGCGGACACGGTTCTGCAGGTCAACGCGTCGTTGGCGAGGTTGATCGGGGTGGCGAACCTGCCCGCCCGTACGACCGCAGTTTCCGACATTTATAATTTGTCGGAAAAAAGCTTGGAAATCCATGTGCGGGAGCACCGCTATGCCGGTGGACCGATCGTTCTGTCCGATGTCACCCTGACCGTCGCCCCCGGTGAACGGGTCGCCCTGGTCGGCGCCAGCGGCGCCGGCAAGACCACCCTGGCGGCCATCGCGGCCGGGATCATCACCCCGTCCGACGGTACGGCCCACCTCGGCGGCGTGCCCCTGTCCGAGCTGGGCGAGGAGCGGGTCCGGCAGCGGATCGCCCTGGTCAGCCAGGAGGTGCACGTCTTCGCCGGGACGCTCGCCGCCGATCTGCGCCTGGCCCGCCCGGACGCGACCGGCGAGGAGATGGTGGCGGCCCTGGAGCGGGTCGGCGCCGGCGGCTGGTTCCGGGCGCTGCCGGACGGCCTGGCCACCGAGGTCGGCGAGGGTGGGCACCGGCTCACCGCGGCGCAGGCCCAGCAGCTGGCGCTGGCCCGGCTGGCGCTGACCGGGACCGGGGTGGTGGTGCTGGACGAGGCGACCGCGGAGGCGGGCAGCGCGGGCGCCCGCGATCTGGACCGGGCCGCGGCGGCGGTGACCGAGGGCCTGACCGCGCTGATCGTGGCGCACCGGCTGACTCAGGCGGCGAGTGCCGACCGGATCCTGGTGATGGATCACGGGCGGGTGGTCGAGGAGGGCACCCACGACGAGTTGCGGCAGGCCGGGGGCAGGTACGCCAGGCTATGGACCACATGGGGCCAATAAGTTAGGTTAGCCTAACTATGGCGAACTTCAAGATCCGTAAGCCGGTCGACCCGCACGTGCTGCTCCTCGACGTCCTCGGGAGCGAGCGGGTGTCACCCAATGTGGTCCGGGTGACCCTGGGCGGCGAAGGGCTCGGCCGGTTCACGCCGCTCGGCTTCGACCAGTGGTTCCGGCTGTTCCTGCCCCGCCCCGGCCAGGACACGCTCAAACTGCCGACCCGGACCTCCGGGCTGTGGTACGCCCAATACCTGGCAACCACCAAACCGAAGCGGCCGTACGTGCGCAACTACACGGTGCGGGCGTACCGGCCGGACGGTCTGGACGTCGACTTCGTCATCCACACGGATCCCGATGGCCACAGCGGCCCGGCCAGCACGTTCGCCGTGGAAGCCAAGCCCGGCGACCAGGTCGGCCTGCTCGACCAGGGCGTCGGCTACAACCCGCGGGCCGAGCACGACTGGACGCTGCTGGTCGCCGACGAGACCGGACTGCCCGCGGTGGCCGGGATCTGCGCCTCGCTGCCCGACGACGCGCGCGGGGTGGCGATCGTCGAACTGCCGTCCCTCGACGACGTGCAGGACTTCCGCGTCCCGGCCGGTGTCGACCTCCAGTGGGTGGCACGCGACGGTGGTCACGGCGTACCGGGAAAATTGGCTCTGGAGAAGTTGATCTCCGCTGATCTGCCCGGGACCCCGGTGTGGGCCTATCTGGTCGGTGAGTCGGCGCTGGTCACCGGCGGGCGGCGGCACCTGGTGCAGGACCGGTCCGTGCCGAAGACGAACATCGACTTCATCGGGTACTGGCGGCACGGACACGCGGCTATGTGACCGGTTTCGGCAGATGCAACCGGATCACCGTACCGCCGGCCGGATTGCCGTCCACCTCGATCCGGCCGCCGTGCCGCTCCACGATCCGCATGCAGGTGGAAAGCCCGATCCCGTGCCCCTTCCGGGCCGCCGGATCCACCTGCGCGAACATGTCGAACACCCGGTCCCGGTGCTCAGGCGGAATGCCCAGCCCGTTGTCGGTGACCGCGATCGCCCAACCCTCCGGTTCGGCGGTACAGCTCACCCGTACCTCGGGGGCCCGGTCCGGGTGTCGGTATTTGATCGCGTTGTCGACCAGGTTCTGCAACAACTGCCGCAGCAGCGTCGGATCCCCGTCCACCGACGGCAGCGGCCCCGCCACGGTCACGGTGGCACCGGCGGCCTCCACCAGCGCCCGCAGATCGGCCCGCATCTGCCCCACCACGTCGTTCAAATCGACGATCACCGGCTGGTACGGGGCATGCCCGGCACGCGCGTACTGCAACAGTGCCTGCACCAGCTCCTGCATCCGGTCCAGCGCCTTCGCCGCCCCGTTCACCCACGTGACGCCCTGCTCGTCCAGCTGCCCGCCGTACACCTCGCCGAACATCTCCAGGAACCCGCTCGCACTGGCCAGCGGCCGCACCAGGTCATGACTGACCGCCGCCGCGAACCCCTCCAGCTCGTCGTTCGACCGCCGCAGCTCGTCGACGGCCGCGGTCAGCTGCGACTCCCGTTCGGCGATCTCGGCGTGCGCCCGTTTCGTCTCCCGCGCCAGGTCGGCGCTGATCCGGGCCTGGCGGCGCCGCTCGAACAACCCGACGATCACCTGGGCGAGGTCTTCCAGGCGGGCGATCTGCGCTGGATCGAGGGTTTTGACGACGCTGTCGAAGACGCAGAGGGTGCCAAGGGCGTGGCCGGTCGGGCTGATCAGCGGAATGGAGGCGTAGAAGCGGACGTCCGCCCGCCGCCCGTCCACCCAGGGGGTGACGGCGTAGAGCGGGCTGGTCCGGGCATCAGGAAGGTAGGTGACTTTCCCGCCGCGAAACGAGATGTCACACATGCTTTCGGTACGCGGTGAGTCACTCCCCGGAAACCCGACGGTGGTCAGCTGACACTGCCGGTTCTCGTCGATCAGGTTGAGCGAGGCGGTAGGCACACCGGCGACGACGGAGGCGACCCGCACGACAGCGCTCAGCTCATCGTCCGCCGGGGCGTCCAGCAGCCGATACTCATGCAGAGCCGCAAGCCGGTCCCGCTCCCGGTCCGGCCGCTCCCTCACGACGGTCGTCACCCCCGCCAGATCGGCACCCCGGCCCCGAAAATTAGAACCTCGGCACGCGGGCCGGACCGCGCCGCCGTAGGTCAGTCGCCCAGGGCCTCTGCAAGATAGAGGTATGACCGGATGATCGGTTTTGGTGTAGTCACGCCGGTATCGGGCGGTACGTAGAAGAGCGCGGCCTTCGGTTGATCATTCAGGTGTCTAGGCCAAATGATCGAACACCGAGGGACCGCG
>NZ_JBNZCE010000028.1:100320-171108 GCF_050589265.1 Actinoplanes sp. G11-F43 | reverse complement strand
CGCCCTACGCCTGGCCGGCCGCACCGACATCACCGAAGCCACCCGCTGGGCCAACCGCGACATGACCAGGCCATTCACCATCCTCGGCCTCACTGGATGATGTTGAAACGGCCGTGGGGTGGGGGCAGGGGGCGGACACTCGCGTGGGGAACTGACTGCGAGCGGGCCAGAGGTTGGGAAGAAGACTCGGGCGGTGGTGAATCCGCCAAGATCTCGGTCGGTTGCCGCGGCGAGGGATTGACTGGAGCTCGGCACGGAACCGCGCGGAAGTCTCATCTCGGTGGTGAACGATCAGGATCGAGATGAGATCGGTCAACCCGGCGAAAGTTGTGGCTCGTATACGCGTTGAATCGTGACGAGTCCGTGAGCGGCCGGGGCGAGTGAGTGCGGTTGATCATCGGCCTGGTCGAGTGCGTTCGGGTAGGTGGCTGTGATGGTGGTGGGCGTTCTGTGCGGGGTGCGTGATACCGGTGGCCACCGCATTCGGCCCGGCGGTCGCCGGACGGTCGGGAGTAAGTGCGGACGTCGCGGGGACGAGGCTTGAGGGTCCGGTTTCTGTGGGGCTGACGGGCGTACCGGCGCGGGGTTGAAATGGTTTTCAGCTCGTGGGTGGGGTGGGCAGGCTGTAGCCGAAATCCAGAGAGAACGTTCTGTCTACCCAACCACCGGCATCCTCGGCCCCCGCAGGACCCAGCCCGGCCGTGCCCAACCGCGACCGCAGCGCGGCGGCCTCGGCGCAACGATCGCGGGACGTGATGAGCCGTCCGGCCTCGAGACCGAACTCGATCACCCGGTCGAACAGCCATGCCGGCCGGAATCCCATGTTCAGATAGCCGAGGGACACCGGGCCGGCACCGCCGAGCAGCCGTCCGGTGAACGGCACCGGGGCGCGGAGTCCGGCGTAACCGTTCCCGGAGCCGGCCCAGTGCCGGGTGTGCCGGGGCCGCACCCCGAACAGTACCGGCGGCGTCCTTCCGTCCTCGGGCGGCCCGAGCAGCACCGAGTCCAGCACGAGACGGCCGTCGCGCAGGGCGTACGCGCAGATCGACCCCCGCCAGCAGGCCGAACCGAACCCGGCCGGGTGGTAGCCGTGCGCCCGCGGATCGAACAACCCGGACCCGTCGACGGCGGTGATCGCGAACTCGGTGTCCGAAAATGAGATGGTGTCGGGAACCTGCGACGTCATCCGGACAGGATGTCGCCCATCGGGGTCCGGCGGTAGAGGACCGACCGGCCGGACCGGGCCCGCTGCACCAGCCCGGCCCGCGACAGCACCCCCAGATGGTCGCCGACCGCGCCGACCGCCAGATTCAGCGCGCGGGCCAGCTGGCTGGTGCTCGCCGGATCGGCCAGGGTCACCAGGATCAGCGCCCGGGTACGCCCGATCAGCGCGGCCAGCTGCTCCGGCGCCTCCGGCGGCCCGTGCTCCAGCAGGGTCGCCACCCCGCGAGCCGGGTAGACGATCGCTTTCGGCCACGGATCGTCGGCGAACACGGCGATCCCCGGCCAGATGAACACCGACGGCACCAGCAGCAGCCCGGCCCCGTCCAGCCCGGTGGCCCCACCTCGGTAGCCGGGCAGATCGATGCCCCCGTCCCGCCAGCGGACCTTCGGGTGCAGCCCGTCCAATGCCGCCCGCCAGCCGTCCCGGCCGAGTTCGGCGGAGCGGTGCACCACGTCGCGTTCGCACAGCAGCCGCAGCCGGGGCCAGTCCGCGGCGACCAGTTCCGTCCACGCCCGGTCCAGGAACCCGGCCAGGCGGTCCAGCACGTCCGGGGCGTTCAGGAGGGCGTTGTCGGACACGTACCGGGCGATCTCGCGCCGGACCGTCGCCGGGGGAGCGGTGCGGATCGCGGCCAGGTCGTCGCCGATGGTCTGGCCGAGCCGGGCCGGCGGCGGGCAGATGAAGTTGGCCCCGCTGGTGTCGTTGTGCAGCACCAGCAGCGCGTCCAGCGCCGGATCGGCCCGCAACCGGGCGAACGCCGGCCGCAACCGGTCCAGCCACCGCGGCGCGATCCCGCGGCCGTGCGGCCCGGCCAGCGCCCGCAGCAGGTTCAGCAGCTCGAACACCGGCGACAGGGCGAACCTGGTCCGGGCCAGATCCTCGGCACCCACCACGAACCGCAGCACCCTTCGACCTTACGTCCCAGAGCGAAACATTCGATTGCCGTACGCACGGGGAGCAGTCTCCTGGCATGCCTGTCACCGACCGCCCCGCGACCTACCGGGAAGTCTTCGCCGAACCGGTGTTCCGGGCCCTCTTCGTCGCCCGGGGCGTGTCGATCAGCGCCATCAGCCTGCAGATCTTCGCCCTGTCGGTGCTGGTGTACGCCACCACCGGCTCGCCGCTGCTGAGCGCGCTGGCGTTCGGGGCCGGTTTTCTGCCGCAGTTCGCCGGAGGCCTGCTGCTCGGCTCCCTCACCGACCGGCTGCCGTCCCGCCCGCTGATCACCGGCGGGTACCTCCTGGAAGCCGCACTGGCCGCCACCCTGGGCCTGGCCGACCTGCCGGTCCTGGTCAACCTGCTGCTGGTCGGCGCGGTGGCGGTGTTCACCCCGGTGTTCGCCGGAGCCGCCGCCCGGGTCGTCGCGGAACGGCTGACCGGCGACGCGTACGTCCTCGGCCGCTCCCTGACCAGCATGTCCTCCTCCGCCGCCCAGCTGCTCGGCCTGGCCGCCGGTGGGGTGGCGGTGGCCGCGATCGGCGCCCGGCACGCCCTGCTGCTGGCCGCCGCCGCACACCTGCTCACCGCGGTCATCGTACGGTTCACTCTGCCGGACGAGCGCCCGTCCACACCTCACGACGGGGGAGCGGTCCGGGACAGCTGGACCGGCGCGATCGGCCTGCTGTCCGACCGCGGACTGCGCGGCCTGTTCCTCGCCCAGTGGCTGCCGACGGCGTTCGCGGTCGGCGCCGAGGCGCTGCTGGTGTCGTACGGCGCCCGCCGCGGCTTCCCGCCCGGTTCCGGAGCACTGCTGATGGCCGCCTCCCCGGTGGGCATGCTGCTGGGCAACCTGGTGGTCGGCCGGCTGCTGCGCCCCAGCGTCCGCGAACGCCTGGCCGCCCCGCTGGTGGTCCTCTTGGGAGCCCCGCTGCTCGCGCTGCCGGCCGCGCTGCCACTACCGGCGGTGGTGACGGTGCTGGCGGTGGCGGGCGCCGGGTTCGCCTACAGCCTGGGCCTGCAGCGCGAATTCCTGGAGGCGGCCCCGCCCGCCCGCCGGGGCCAGGTGTTCGCCCTGTTGTCCACCGGCATGATGGCGTTACAGGGCGTCGGCCCGCTGGCCTTCGGCGCCCTGGCCGAATGGACGTCCCCGTCAGCCGCGATAGCCACCGCCGGCGCCGCCACCTGCCTGGTGGCCCCGATCATCCACCTGGCCCGCCGCTAGGTCCCGCCGGCGCCGGTTCTGGTCGTCGAGTTCGTCGCCTGCCGGGCGCAGACGCTGAACGAACGCGGCGGCGTGTGCGCGTGGCCGGGGCGGGCCTGGCGAACACCGCTCAGTCAACGGGGCCGCCTGGAAGCGCGGAAACCGGCCGGCCGGCCGTAGGCTGACCGGTGGACCAGTTCTACACGGTGAGTAGGAGAGCGCATGAGTGGCGTGGACATTCCCGAGGACTTCAAGGATCTGCTGGAGCGGCCGCTCTTCGCGGATCTGGCTACGGTTCGGGAGGACGGGACGCCCCAGGTCAATCCGATGTGGTACGCCTGGGACGGCGAGTTCATCAAGTTCACGCACACGAACTACCGGCGCAAGTTCAAGAACATCAGCGCCAACCCGGCCGTCGCCATCTCGATCATCGATCCGGAGAACCCGTACCGGTATCTGGAGGTTCGTGGGGTGGTCGAGCGGATCGAGCCGGATCCGACCGGGGCGTTCTACGTCGAGTTGGCGAAGCGGTACGACGCGCCGTTCGGGACCGAGGCACCGAAGGACGCGCCGGACCGGGTGGTGCTGATGGTGCGGCCCACCGTGGTCAGCAAGCACTAACCGTCGAGCACGGTGTCGGCCAGGTGCGGGGTGGCCTCTCTGATCAGGGTCAGCGCCTGGTCGACACTGACGTCGGGGGCCTGGTAGTGGCGGGAGCCGGCCGCCGTCGCCACACCGACGGTGGCCCGGCCGGCCCAGCGCTGGAACAGCGACTGTTCGACACTCCAGCCGATCACGGCGCGGTTCTGCAGGGCTACCGTGGTGCGGCTCAGGGCTCCACCCCGTACCACCAGGTAGTCGTCTTCGACGGTGTGACCCAGCGACCGGTAGGCGACCACGGCCAGGGGCAGGGCCACCGGGATCAGCAGCAGCGGCAGTGGCCACGCCCAGCCGGGCAGCGGCAGCAGCCACAGTGCCGCGGCGATCAGGGCCGGGACCGATGATGCCCAGCCGACCCGTCGCCACAGTGCGCCCCGGGGGTGGGGCCGTAGCGGGTACTCCAGTGGGCGGCTGCCGTCCGGCAGGATCTCGGCGGCCAGGTCGCGGGCCTCGGCGAGACGGACGCGGGGCAGGATGTCGCCGCCGCCCTCCCCAGCGGCCGAGCCGGTGAGCAGCAGTTTCGTCTTCGTCACGTGGAGCGGGCGGGTCAGCAGTGGTTCGGCGAAGGAGATTCCGCGGGTACGGTCGTCGGAACGCTGCACGGTCTTGGTGGTGAACAGGCCGTGCCGGGTGATCAGGGTGCCGCCGGTGCGGACCAGTTCGAAACCCCAGTTGTCCACGACGAACGAGCCTGCCTTGACCGCGAATGCCAGTGGGATGGCGATCAGCGCGAGTGCGACGATGCCGAGCGTGCCGGTGCCGGACAGGTCACGGATGGTCCGGAACAGGTCCACCCCGAACGGGCGTAGCGCCCAATGCAGGCCGAACACCATGACGGCCAGGGTGACGACGGCCTCCGCGGTGAAAGCGTTGACCGAGATCCACGAGCGGCGGAAACGAACGATCAGCTGCTCTTCGGGCGACGTTTCGGAAATGTCCGAAACGACAGGAAGGGTGACGGTGGGATGACCGTCGCCGGGGACGACCCCGGCGACCCCGGCGACCCCGGCGGCAGGCCCACCGGAGACGCCGCGAGAGGCATCGACGGAGGCGCCATCAGCGATGACGCCAGGGACGCCGCCGGGAGCGCAGCCAGGGGCGCCGTCGGGAGAGATGCCGGGGGCGCCGTCGGGAGCGCCGCTGGGAGAGATGCAGGGGGCGACATCGGGAGCGCCGCTGGGAGAGATGCCGGGGGCGCCGCTGGGAGAGACGCCGGGGGCGCCGTCGGGAGCGCCGCTGGGCGAGACGGCGGGGGCGACGGCAGGAGCGACGCCCGGGACGGTGCGCGCGGACCGCAACTCCCGCTGCACCCGTTCCGCGCCGGCCTTGTCCAGCGCGTCCAGCTGAAACGACGACTCGGCCTCCCCGGACCCGATGTGAACGGTCCGCAACCCCAGCAGCCGGGGAATCAGCCGAGCCGAACTGTCCACCGATCGAATCCGGTCACGCCCGACGATCTTGTGGGTGCGGGAGATCCAGCCGGTACGCATCTCCACCCGCTCCGTCGTGATCCGGAACCGGGTCGTCTGCCACCGCTTGAGATCCCCGACCGCCCCCAGCAGCCCGAACACCGCCCCGGCCACCAGCGGCCACACCGGGTCGTCGCGCAGGGCGATCCCCAGAAACCCGGTGACCGACGAGATCACCAGCCGGATCAGCCCGAGATGCACGACCCGGACGCTGAGCCGCCGCCACGGCTCCTCGGCGACGGTGGCACCGGGGGCACCGGGGGCACCGGGGGTGCCGGGGGTGCCGGGGGTACCGGGGACGCCGGTCACGTGGCGTCCCCGACGGTAGCCGCGGTGACCTCACGCAACCGGTCCACAGTGGTCTCGGCGTCGGCCACGCTGACCCCCTCGATCTCGACGTTGCCCTCCGCCGAGGCGGTGATCACGGTGATGGTGGCGAGGCCGAGCATCCGCTGCAGCGGCCCGATCCGCGTGTCGATGCTCTGGATCCGGGAGACCGGCACCACCTGCCATTTGTAGGTGAGCCAGCCGGTCAGCGCGTACACCGCGTCGTCGGTGGTCTCCCAGCGGTGCACCCGGTACCGCCACGACGGCATGATCGTGATGTTGATCGCGTAGAGCACCGCCAGCACGATCAGAACCGGTCCCACCCATGGCCGGGTCACCTCGGCGAAGAACCACACCGCCCCGAGCACCCCGAGCACCACGGCACACCAGATCACCGCGTCGATCGTCCGCCACAGCACAAACCGTCGATCGAGCCGCCGTCGCGGCGGGCGCAGAGGAACCATGACCCCATGGTGTCGTGCGCGTGCCAGCTACTGTGCCGCCCCATGGACGATCGACTTGAACGGCTCGTGCGGCAGTACCGGCGCGAGCTGCTGAACCGGGACGAACTGGCCGGCGAGATCGTCGAACTGCTGCACCGCGACCGTGCGCTGCTGCCGATCGTGGCCGGGCACGCCGACGCCGATGTCCGCCGGGGCGCCGTCGTCTTCCTGTCCGAACCGTGGCCGTGGCCGGATCCGTCGCGGGCGGCCGTTGACGTGCTGCTGCGGGACGAGGACCCCGAGGTCCGTGCGCCGATGGCGGCCGTGGTCGAGGCGCGCGGCCGGCCGGTCACCGAGTTGCCGGCCAACGGCTACGAGGTCCGCTATCTGCTCGCCAACGCGGACCTGGCCCGCACCCTGGTGGACGAGTTGATCGCCGCGGGTGACCCGTACACGCTGGAGCTCCTGGCCACCAACCCGGGGCTTCCGCCGGACGTGCGGCAGGCGGTCATCCGGCGCGCGAACCCAGCACCAGGGTCGTCCGCAGATCCAGGGTGACCGTGCCGCCGAAGTCGTCGATCAGACGGCCGAGCCGCTCCAGGCCACGCCGCTGCAACTCCGGCGAGTGGCGCAGGAACGGGCCGAAGGTCCGCGTGAGGTCCAGGTAGGCGGTCCGGTCCAGGGGGAGCGGTGTGTTCACCACCTGCTTGTGTACGCCGGTGAAAAGCCCCGCCGCCAGCACGTCCTCGTGGAACCAGTCGACCGGCCGGTCCTGAACCGTCGGGTCGAGGTCGTTCAGTGCGGCCTGGATCGCGGCGCCCTGAGCGGGATCGGCATAGCCGTACCGGTGTCCGAAAATGGCCAGCGTTCCACCGGCCGAGAGAGCGTCGCGGGCCCGTTCGTTGCGGGTCGCCGGGTCCAGCCAGTGCCAGGCCATCGCGCAGCCGAGCACGTCGACCCCACCCGGCGGCGGTGTCCACTCCTCGAAGGTGCCGGTGTGGACGGTCGCCGACGGGAAGCGCGCGATCAGCGGGGCGGCCATCCGAGGATCCGGTTCGATGCAGGTCAGCGTGCCGCCGAGGCGGGCGAGGACGGCGGTGCCCTTGCCGGTTCCGGCGCCGATCTCGGCCACCGAGGCGGGTTCGCGCCCGTGGAACGCCAGGATCGCGTCGGCGAAGGACGCCGGATAGCCGGGCCGGGCCGCGTCGTACAGCCCGGCGACCTCACCGAAGAGCCGCATCGTCACTCCTCACCACAACCATCCTCCGGTACGCCCGGCACCTACCGCCGCAGTCGTCATGCCCTGCCGCGTCCCCGCGAGGAGGGTGCCACACCGGACCGTCCGGCGGGCGCCGGGCCGCATGCGGTGGTTCCGGACGACACTCATGGAAAACGCCGCGACAGCACGTCCAGGGCCAGTCGCGCCCAGGCGATGTTCTCCCGCTCGAAGGTGATGCCGCGATGCAGGGTCAGATAGGGCCCGAGCCGGGTGCCGGTGGCCAGGAACTCGGCGTCGGTGCGACTGCCCAGGATGTCGGCGAGGCGCCGCTCGTACCCGGCAAGCCGGTCTTGACTGTCGGCCATGTGTGAGCGGATCGACTCGCGGACGCTCGGCACGTCGCCGTGGGACAGCGACTCGACCTGGATCAGCAACTCGTCCCGGACCGTGGTCGGTTTGGGGCGGCGCAGCGAGAACGCGTGCAGCGCCTCCCGCCCGGCCGCGGTCACCGAGAAGATCCGCTTGTCCGGCCGTTTGTCCTGCTTGACGATCCGGGCGGCGAGCAGGCCCTCGGCCTCCATCTTCTCCAGTTCCCGGTAGAGCTGCTGCGGGGTGCAGGTCCAGAAGTTCGCCACCGAGCTGCGGAACTGCTTGGCCAGGTCGTACCCGGAGGCCTCCCGGTCGACCAGGGCCGCCAGCAACGCGTTCCTCAGTGCCACGCCGGCAATCCTACGGACGATCGCCGGGCCGTTTCATGCCGGAGCCGGTCCGTTTCATGCCGGCCAGCAGCCGGATCTGCTCGCGCCGTTCCCGGGCGAAGGTGCGCCGGGCGCTGCCGGTGACCGCCCCGTTCACCAGCCGTTTCGCGGCGGCGAGCGCGGCCGGCGACCGGCTCAGCAGGCCGGTGGCGAAGGCGGTGGCCGCTGTCTGCGGGTCGTCGTGCACCTCGGTGACCAGGCCGAGCCGCTGCGCCGTGGCCCCGTCGAACTCCTCGGCGGTCATCGTCAGCTTCTTGGCCACGTCGGCGCCGAGCAGCTCGGTCAGCGTCCGCATGCCGGTCATGTCGGGAATGATGCCCCACTTGCCCTCCAGCACCGACCACCGCGAGTCCGGGGTGGCGAACCGGAAGTCGGCGGCGAGCGCGATCTGCAGCCCGCCGCCGTAGCAGTGCCCGCGCACCGCGGCGATCACCGGAACCGGCAGCCGCCGCCAGGCCCAGCACGCCTCCTGGAACAGGTTGGTGCCCCGCCACGGCAGCGGCACGAACGCGGTCGCGATCCGGCCGGGGGTCCGCAGCGTGGTGGCGATGTCGAGTCCGGAGCTGAACGAGTCACCCGTACCGGAAATGATCACGCTCTTGACCGTGCGGTCCTTCTTCAGCGTGCGGGCGGCGCGGACCAGTTCGGCGAGGGTGTCGAGGGTGAGCGCGTTCAGTTTGTCCGGCCGGTTGAGGCGGACGGCGGCGATCCCGGTGGCGGAGACGGTGGTCTCGACGAGGCTCACAGTCGCGCCGCCAGTTCGGTGGCCTGCTTGATGGCCCGCTTGGCGTCGAGTTCGGCGGCCACGTCGGCGCCGCCGATCACGTGCGCCCCGTCGCGGGCGGCCAGATCACGCACCGAGACCTGGCCCGCGCACAGCACCACCGTGTCGACCGCCAGTGTCCGTGATCGACCATCGACGGTGAGGTGCAGTCCGGCGTCGTCGATCCGGTCGTAGGTGACACCCCGCAGCATGGCGACCCCGGAGTCCTGCAACGTGGCCCGGTGCACCCACCCGGTGGTCTTGCCCAGCCCCTTGCCGAGTGCCGTGTCCTTGCGCTGCAACAGATGCACCTCCCGTCTCGGTGGGGCCTTCACCCGGGTGGTCAGCCCACCACGGGCGACAGCCGGATCGGTCACACCCCAGCGCCGCATCCAGTCGTCGAGTGGCTCGTCCGGCGCGTGCAGCAGGTACTCCGCGGCGTCGAACCCGATCCCACCGGCCCCGATGATCGCCACCCGCTCGCCGGCCTCGGCGTCACCGCTGATCAGCTGCTGATAGGTGATCACCGACGGGTGCTCGATCCCCGGGACGGCCGGGATCCGCGGCTCCACCCCGGTCGCGATCACCACTTCGTCGAAATCGGTCAGGTCGTCGATCGTGGCCCGCGTCTTCAAGTGCAGCCCGACACCCCGGAGCTCGATCATGTGCCGGTAGTAGTCCAGGGTGAGCGCGAACTCCTCCTTGCCCGGCACCCGCGCGGCCAGCCGGAACTGCCCGCCGATCTCCGCGCCCGCCTCGAACAGCTCGACCCGGTGCCCGCGCCCGGCCAGCTCGACGGCCGCGGCGAGCCCCGCCGGGCCGGCCCCGACCACCACGATCTTCTTGCGGGTACGGGTCGGCGCCAGCACCAGCTCGGTCTCGAACCCGGCCCGCGGGTTGAGCATGCAGGTGGCGCGCTGGTTCTTGAAGGTGTGATCGAGGCAGGCCTGATTGCAGGCGATGCAGGTGATGATCTCCCGCTCCCGGCCCCCGGCGGCCTTGTCCACCCAGTCCGGGTCGGCCAGCAGCGGCCGGGCCATCGACACCAGATCGGCCTCCCCGGCGGCGAGGACCTGCTCGGCGGCCTCCGGCCGGTTGATCCGGTTGGAGGCGACCACCGGCACGCCCACCTCGCCGCGCAGCTTGCCGGTGACCCAGGTGAACGCGCCGCGCGGCACCGACGTGACGATCGTCGGCACCCGGGCCTCGTGCCAGCCGATCCCGGTGTTGAAGATCGAGACGCCCGCCTCTTCGAGCTGTTTCGCCAGGTCGACGGTCTCCGCCCAGGATTGGGCGTCGTCGACCAGGTCGAGCAGGCTGATCCGGTACTGCACGATGAAGTCGTCGCCGCACAGCTCCCGCACCCGCCGGACGATCTCCAGCGGGAACCGCATCCGCTTCGCGGCCGAGCCACCCCACACATCCGAACGATCATTGGTACGGGCGGCGAGGAACTGATTGATCAGGTACCCCTCCGAGCCCATGATCTCCACCCCGTCGTACCCCGCCCGCCGGGCCAGCAGCGAGGCGCGGGCGAACGCGGTGGCGGTCCGGTCCACCTGCCGGGTGCTCATCGCCCGCGGCCGGAACGGCGTGATCGGTGACTTCTTCGCCGAGGCGCCGAGACTGAACGGGTGGTACGAGTACCGCCCCGCGTGCAGCACCTGCATCAGGATCTTGCTGCCGTGTTCGTGCACCGCGTCGGTGACGATCCGGTGCTGCAGCGCGTGGCTCTCCCGGGTCATCCGGCTGCCGAACGGCGCCAGCCACCCCCGCCACGTCGGCGCGTAACCACCGGTGACCATCAGCCCGACCCCGCCGCGGGCCCGCTCGGCGAAGAACGCGGCGAGCTTCGGCAGGTCGTCGAGGCGGTCCTCGAGTTTGGTGTGCATCGACCCCATGACCACCCGGTTGCGCAGCGTGGTGTGCCCGAGATCGAGCGGGCTGAGCAGGTGCGGATACGTCGTCACGCCCGGAGCATATGAGCAATGAAGTGCATAGTAAATAAGTTGACTATGATCGCGGCGGGCTAGAGTGATCGAGTTCGAGGGCTAACACTGGTGGATGGGCTGTAGTTGACTTCTCTTCGTATCGCCCTGCTGTCGTACCGGAGCAAACCGCACAGCGGGGGCCAGGGCATCTACGTGCGGCACCTGTCCCGCGAACTCGCCGCCCTCGGGCACCGGGTCGAGGTGATCTCCGGGCCGCCCCTGCCGGAGCTGGACGAGGGCGTCGCCCTGACCGTCCTGCCCAGCCTCGACCTCTACCGCGAGCCCGATCCGTTCCGGACACCGAAGCGCGAGGAGTTCACCTCGGCTATCGACGTGCTCGAATGGCTGGCGATGTGCACCGGCGCGTTCCCCGAGCCGCTCACCTTCTCCCTGCGCGCCTGGCGGCACCTTCACCGGCGACGCGGCGACTTCGACGTCATCCACGACAACCAGTGCCTCGGATACGGCCTGCTCCCGCTCGCCCGCCTCGGCACCCCACTGGTGGCCACCATCCACCACCCGATCACCGTCGACCGCGACCTGGAACTGGCCGCCGCCCCCGACTGGAAACGGCGGGCCTCGCTGCGCCGGTGGTACGCGTTCACCCGCATGCAGGCCCGGGTGGCCCGTCGCATCCCACACCTGACCACGGTGTCGCAGGCGTCCCGCACCGAGATCGTCGAAGCCTTCGGTGTCACCCCGGACCAGCTCAGCGTGATCGGCGTAGGCGTCGACACGGACACCTTCCGGCCCGGCCGCGGAGACCACACCGGGCCGGCCCGGATCGTCTCGGTGGCCAGCGCCGACGTGCCCCTCAAAGGACTGCCCGAACTGATCGAAGCGGTCGCCAAACTGCGCGCCGAACGCGACGTCGAACTCGTCGTCGTCGGCTCGGCCCGCCCCGACGGCCCCGCCGCGCAGGCCATCACCCGGCTCGGCCTCACCGGCGCCATCCGGTTCGTCTCCGGCATCAGCGACGACGAACTCGCCGACCTGTTCCGGTCCGCGACCGTCGCCGTCGTCCCGTCCCGCTACGAGGGGTTCTCGCTGCCCGCCGTCGAGGCGATGGCCTGCGGGGCGCCACTGGTCGTCACCACCGCCGGAGCGCTGCCCGAAGTGGCCGGACCGGACGGGCTCGCCGCCCTGCACGTGCCACCCGGAGACGCCGGGGCCCTCGCCGCCGCCGTCGGCCGGCTGCTCGACGACCCCGAACTGCGCCGCCGGCTCGGCGCCGAGGGCCGCCGCCGCGCGGTCGAACACTTCACCTGGCGGCGGACCGCGATCCGGACCGCCGAGTGGTACGAGCGGGCGATCACCAAGGAAAGTGAGAACAGATGCTGACCGTCGACTACGACCGGCTGGACGTACGGCCCGGGATGCGGGTCCTCGACCTCGGATGCGGCGAAGGCCGGCACACCTTCGAGGCGTACCGGCGCGGAGCCGACGTGGTCGCGCTCGACCTGAACGAGACCGACCTGGCCACCACCCGGAAATGGTGCGCCGCGATGGCCCTGGAAGGCGAGGCGCCGGCCACCGCGAGCGCGACGACCGTACGCGGCAATCTGCTCTCCCTGCCTTTTCCGGACGCCAGCTTCGATCGGGTCATCGCCTCCGAGGTGCTCGAACACATCCCCGACGACGTGACCGCGATCCGCGAACTGGCCCGGGTGCTGCGTCCCGGCGGGCTCGCCGCCGTCACCGTGCCCCGATGGCTGCCGGAGCGGGTGTGCTGGGCGCTGTCCGACGAATACCACGCCAACGAGGGCGGGCACGTGCGCATCTACAAGGAGGACGAACTCGCCGCCCGGCTGACCGAAGCCGGACTGACCGTGACCGGTAACGGGTTCGCGCACGCGCTGCACAGCCCGTACTGGTGGCTGAAATGTGCCATCGGAGACGCGGCGCCGACCCGGGCGTACCACAAGCTCCTGGTCTGGGACATCGTCGACAGGCCCGCCGTCACCCGGGTCGTCGAGCAGGCCCTCAACCCGCTGATCGGCAAGAGCGTCGTCATCTACCTGGCGAAGGAGGAGGTGCTCGCGGGTGTCGGTGCCTGACCTGCCGGGCGTGCTCAGCGCCGACGACATCAGGGCCACCGTCGCCACCATCGCCGCCGACCAGACAGCCGACGGCCTGATCCCCTGGGAGAAAGGGCAGCAGGCCGACCCGTGGGATCACGTCGAAGCCGCCATGGCCCTGGACGTGGGCGGGGAGACCGCGCGGGCCGCCGCCGCCTACGACTGGCTGCGGCGCCACCAGCGTGCCGACGGTTCCTGGGCTTCCCGGTACGAGCCGGACGGCACCGTCGCCGATCCCACCGCGGAGACCAACCACGCCGCCTACCTGGCCGTCGGCTGCTGGCATCACTGGCTGTGCACCGGCGACGACGCGTTCCTGGCGCGGATGTGGCCGGCCGTGCGCCGGGCCCTCGACTTCGTGACCGGCTGCCAGGCGCCCGGCGGAGAGGTATGGTGGGCGGCCGGCGACCCGGTCGCCCTGCTCACCGGATCGTCCAGCATCCATCAGGCACTGCGCTGCGGCATCGCGATCGCCGAACGGGTCACCGACCCGCAACCGGATTGGGAACTAGCCGCCGACCTGCTCGGCACCGCCCTCCGCGACCGGCCCGCGGCGTTCGCGGACAAGTCCCGCTACTCGATGGACTGGTACTACCCGATCCTCGGCGGCGCCGTCCGCGGCCCGGCCGCCCGCCAACACCTGGACACCCGGTGGGACGAGTTCGTGGTGCCCGGCCGGGGCGCCCGCTGTGTCGCCGACCAGCCGTGGGTGACCGGCGCGGAGACCTGCGAGCTGGCCCTGGCCCTGGACGCGATCGGCGACCGGGCCGCCGCGGAAGCCCTGGTGGAGGCGATGCAGCACCTGCGCGAGGAGGACGGTTCGTACTGGACCGGCCTGGTCCTGACCGATGGTGTCCGCTGGCCGGTGGAACGCACTACGTGGACCGCCGCGGCCGTGGTCCTGGCCGTCGACGCGTTGCAGGCGGCCCACCCGCGCTCAGCCATCTTCCGGTCCCAGCCGGGCGCGTTCTCCCAGGCCGACGTGGGTTCCGGCATCGCGTAGACCTCCTCGCGGCCCCTGTCCCGCCCGCACCGGCCCGCCCGCCTGTACCGGCCCGCCCGCCTGTACCGGGCCGCCCGCGCCCGTCTGCCCGGCCCGCGTCCGTCTGCCCGGCCCGCGCCCGCTCGCACCCGCCTGCCCGTGCCCGCTCGCATTTTTCCTTTTTGCCCCTTTATGCTTCGGCCTTAGTCTTCGCGCCGGGCCAGGTCAGGCAGCTGTCGCCGGAAGCCGGTCGCGTCGCAGCAGCCGCAGCGACCCCTGCCCGTCGAGTTCGGTGAACTCGCCGCTGTCCAGGGCTTTCCGGTAGATCCGGTAGGGCGCCTGCCCACCATCGGCCGGATCGGGAAAGACATCGTGAATGGCGAGAATCCCACCGACCGCCAGATGCGGAGCCCACGAGGCGAGATCCCGCTGAGCCGACTCATCGGTGTGACTGCCGTCAAGAAACAAAAACGCCAGCGGAGCGGCCCACAACTCGGCGAACTCCTCAGCTCGAGCCACCACCGCGACAACCACATCCTCGGCCCCCGCCGCCGCGATGGTCCGCCGAAACCCGGGAAGCGTGTCGATCATCCCGACCGCAGGATCCACAAGTCCCGGATCGTGGTACTCCCATCCCACCTGATGCTCTTCCGACCCCCGGTGATGGTCGACGGTGACAACTTTGCCACCCCGCCCCCGAGCCGCGGCAGCCAGATAGAGCGTCGACTTCCCCAGCCAGCTCCCCACCTCGAGCAGCGGCCCGGCCGGAGCCCCGAACGCGGCCCGAGCCAACGCCATCCCCTCATCCTCAGGCATGAAACCTTCAGCCGCAGCAGCCGCGGAGAGCAGATCAAGATCCATACCAACATCCTATTTACGTACGCCCACCGCCCACTCCCAAGCCCACCCCCTAAATCCACAGCCCAGACCCTGACGGTCAGTTGTTCCAACGGCGGCCAGGAATGGTCTCCATGACGTTCTCGCAGCTAAAAACCCTTCCTCAGGTATTCGTCAGGTTCCCCACCCCCGGATCCCCGTCGACTCCCACGCTGCCCGGTTCGTGCTCATAAGTCCGATACCTCACCTCCGGTATCTCACCCCCGAAACCCCGTCGAACGCCCACACTGCCCGGTTCGTGCGCAGACATCTGGCACCCCACTCCGACGGAGTAACACCGACGCCAGACGGTGAGCACCTGCCGGGCCCAGAACACCAACGCGAGCACCCGATCCACCAACGTGCGCGCCCACCAACCCAGCCCAGCCCAGCCGCCCAGCCCAACAGCCCAACAGCCCAACCGCCCAACCGCCCAACCGCCCAACCGCCCAACCGCCCAACCGCCCAACCGCCCAACCGCCCAGCCCAACCGCCCAACCGCCCAGCCCAACCGCCCAACCGCCCAGCCCAACCGCCCAACCGCCCAGCCCAACCGCCCAACCGCCCAACCCAACCGCCCAGCCCAGCCCACCCGTGCAACCGCCCAGCCCAGCCAAATCGTGCAACCGCGCAGCCCGGCCGCCCAGCCCAACCGCGCAGCCCAGCCCAGCCGCTCTCCAGCAGTGGCCCGCGAAAACCGGACGTGCGCCTACCAGAGTGAGACAGCCCGATCAGCGGCCGCCCGGATCAACGACCCATCCAAATCGGCTCGCGTCTCCGAAATCCCTTGCGCGGGCCATTCGGCGACAACCGTGATCGCTCCCTCCGGCGGCAGCGGCGCAACCCAGTACCGCATCTCATACCGCCGTCCACCGCCCCCGCCGTCCTGTCCGATCAGCACGGGCCCGGCGAGTTCGCGCTCCCAGAGATTCCACGGATGCCGGTCCAGATTGGTGACCACGCTCCCGTCCGTGAACCCCAACCCGATCCGCAGGAATTCCGGCCCCGGCGGCTCGTCGAACCGCTGGAACCCGTACTCGAACACCCGCCCTCGCCGATCCTCCTCCCGAAGCACGACGACGATCGTGAATTCGAACCCGTTCGGAAACGCCGCCACCCCGGTCAACCCCAGGGCGGCACTGCCGCTGCGGGCGACCAGGAGTTGAGTGGCCACCGCCCCGCCGATGCGGTCCTCGGGCCGCATCCAGCCGGGCCGCACCGGAACGCCGGGATCGGGCGCCGGATCAAACGACGGCACCCCATCGAAGAATCCCACCCGGTCAGCCTGCCATCTGATGCCGTTCCCTCGCGCCCCCCGTTTCCCCGGCTCTCAGCCGAACGTCCAACTCTGGTTCCTGCCCCCAGCACAGAGCGTGACCACAACGGCGTTGGCGGGACGGCTCCCCGAGTTCGGGTCGGTAAGGCACTGCCCGTTGGCCGTGTTGATCAGCACACCGTTGTCGAACAGTTGCCACCGTGTGGCGAAGCGCCCGTCACAGCTGGTCAGTTCAACGGACCCGTCGCGTGCCTGGGCGGCGCACATGTCCAGCACCTCCAGGGTCCGATCGGAGTTGAGCCGCCACCGCTGTGGGCTGGTGCCGTTGCAGTCGTCGACGTGCACGTCCCGGCCGTCCGAGGCCCGCCCTCCCCGCAGGTCCAGACACAACCCACTGCCGTTGATCAACAGTCCTTGCCCGGTGGGGATCGCACTCGGCAGCAGATCGATCGGCGGAGCCGGGGCCGCCGACGTGGGTCCACCACCGGTTGACGGCGAGGCTCCCGCGGACCGGCTGGCCGAACCGGAACCCCCAGGCGCCGGCGTACGTGTACCGCCCCGCGTCACGGTCCCACCACCCGGGTCGCCACCACTTTCAACAGTGCTGCCGTCACCGGTGAGCCCGTCGATGGTGCTCTTTTCCTCACCCGCGCTAGGTGTGAGGCTGGGCCCGATCACCGCGGGATGCGACAGACCCGGCTGGGAGGAGACCCACTCGGCTTCGGGGGCGGGCCGCATCAGCGCGTAGCCGGCCACCCCGGCCACCGCAGTGACCGCAGCCCCGATCAGGATCAGCGATCGTCGAGAGCTGGACGTCCCCGGCTCGGCCGGCTCAGCCGGCGCGGCCGGCGCAGCGGGCAACAGCTGTGTGGGTACTTCCCCGGCCCCCGCCTGGGCCGGCCAGGTGGACGTGGACGGCGCCGGCGCCTGCCGATCCCCGTCCGGCAGAACGAACGGCCGCACCAACAGCGGATCCCGCTCGTCGCCCAGTTGTTCACCCACTTGACGTACCCACCCCCAGCTCTGACATCGGTGCCTCAACTTACCGGCCCCCGCCCACCGATGTGGTGCCGCGGGCCACCGATAACTGTCACTTCACCACCCGGTAACCACCTTCTGCCCAGCCGCTCAGACCCACAGCTCCACCTCAATCACCCAACACTCCAAAGAACACCGCGAACGCTCTCCAAGAGGGCGTTCGACCCGAGAGAACCCCAGCCACGAATCCGCTCCCCACAACCCGCAAACCCGGCCCGTCGCCCGCCCCGCAAATCGGACCCGCCAGCCCGGCCCGCATCTGGCCGCAGGCCCGGCCCGCATCCGGCCGCAGACCCGACCCGTCGGGCAGGCCCGCATCCGGCCGCAATCCCGGCCTATAGGCAGGCCCGCGATCCGGCCCGCATCCGGCCGCAGACCCGGCCTGTCCGGTAGGCAGGCGATCCGGCCAGTCAGACAGGCGCCCACATTCGGGCCACAGCCCCCGGCCCCGAGTCCGGACTGTCAGCCCGGCCCGAAACCCCGGTGCCCGCAACCTCGGCGGGGCGCCCGGCGACTACGTGGCCCGTGGTGCGGGCCGGGGCCGCCGGATGTGCTGAGGCCGTCAGGCCCAGCAGCACTCATCCGGCGAGACCCGGGCGCGTGTGAATTTGTCAGGACTTCCAGAAGGGCCGCTTCTTGGCCGGCCTGGCAGCAGCGAACTCCTCCAGGACCCGGATCGCCGTTGCCCACCGGTCGTCGAGACCGGTGTCTCCACGAAGGATGCCGACCAGCTCGCGAACGGGATCGGCGGCACTGTCGGTGACCGGCTCCAGCAGTACAGCCAAACGGCTGGCGAGGTCGTCGAGCAGATCGCGGCGGTCCATCGCGGGCTGGTTCGTGGCCTCCCGCAGCCGGCTCACCTCAACAGCCGCCAGCTCCCGCAGCTCGTCGGTGACCTGCCCGCCGCCGTTCGGCGCGGAACCACGGGAACGACGCCCGCCCAGACCCCCCGCCGGCCGTCCCGCAATCCCTCGCAAAGCGGACATTGGTCCACTGCCCGCAGCCTCCGGCGCCGTCGGCCCACCGGGAACTCCGCTCGGCGCGGCCGAGCCGCCAGAACCTCCCGCGGGTGCCGCCGGGCTACCAGCGGTAACGCCTGGTGCCGCCGGGCTGACGGGCGCTCCAGCCGGTGCTCCGGGGGGACCTCCGGCCGGTGTAGCGCCCACCGAGTCGGGGGTGGTCGCCGGGCTGCTGTCCGCCACGCCCGAGTAGGACGGCGCCGGGGGAGCGGCTGAAGGGCCGGACTTCGCGGCGAACGAGGCGCCGGTGCGCGGGCCCGCGAAGCGTGGGCGTGCCGGGCCGGGCGCGCCCGGCGTCGGCGGCTGCGGCGGCAAGGCCATCGGAGCCCCCATCGGGGCGGATGGGCCGCCGGCGAACGGGGACGCTGCCGCGACCATGTGGAAGGCCGGTGCGGGCGGTGGCGGCATCTCCCAACCGGACGGCAGTTCCACCGGCTGGGTGACCCGGCGGGTCTGGCCGCCCTCGTTCACCACCCGCTCGTCCACCGCCACGAAAGCGGTGAACCGGCACAGCACACCGAACCGCAGCGACGTACCGACGATCTCCGTCTCCAGAGAATGATCGCCGGACGCGTACGCGTCCTCGAGGTCGCGCAGCCGGGCCCGCGCCCACAGTGAGGGGACCGCCGGCTCGGAGTGTCGCTGAACCACCACCTGGGTGCGGAACTCCTGGTCGTCACGGGTCCGCCCGGTCACGGTCAGGGAGCCGTCGACGGCGCCGGAATACCGTCCGGTGATCACGAGTGGCACGCCGGGGTAGAGGCCTGGCAGGCGGGCCGGGCTGCGGGTGCCGTCGATCGGGGTGAACCCGGCGCCGGTCACGGTGAGCCCGGTGACCACCGGTGCGCCGATCCGCCGGTGGATCTGGTCCATCGCCTCGTCCAGGCGGTCCTCGCTCTCGACCAGCTCGGCCCGGCCGGCGCCGATTGCGGCGAGGCGGCCGAGGAAGCCGGCGTTGACCGCCCGGTCGATGCCGACGGTGTGCACCCGGATCCCGCCGATCAGGGAACTGACCTGTTTGACGATCTGGTCCTCGTTGCCCACCTGCCCGTCGGTGACCAGGACCAGCACGCGGTCACGGCCGGGGCTGTCGGACAACATGCCGAGGGCGGTGGTGAGAGGGCTGAGCAGTTCGGTCCCGCCCCGGGCGTCGGCGCGTGCCAGATGCTCCACAGCTCGGTACCGGTTGCGGTCGGTGGCGTCGACGAGTCCGCTTCCGAGCCGCTCCGGCCACTCGACCTCGTGGTCGAAGGTGAGCACCGCGAACCGGTCGGCCGCGGTCAGGGTGTCGATGACCCGGGCGGCGGCCCGGCGTGCGGCCACCATCTTCCAGCCGCCCATGCTTCCCGACCGGTCCAGGAGCAGGATCACGTCTTTCGGGCGTGGTGCGGCGGTCGCCGCCGGCGGCAGCACCACGAGTTGGTACGTGCCCTGCTCGCCGTCCTCGTCGGGGACGGCCACCGCGGACTCGGATCCCGGCGCGAACTCCAGGCGGAGCACGAAGTCGCGGTCGGCGCGCTCACCGGGGGCGATGCGCAGGCTCCCGTCGTGCTCGGTGACCGTGTGCAGGCTGGAGCGGACGTCGCCGAGCTCCAGCCCGGCCGGGTCGATGTCGACGTTGATGGAGAGCCGCAGCGGGTTGGGGAACCCGGGCAGCAACACCGGTGGCGAGATGCGTGAGGCGTCCGGCACGGCGTCGGTGTCGGGCTGCTGGCCGTCTCCGGCCTGTGGGCCGCCGAGGGGCTCGCCGGGCACGTAACGTGGCGCGACGACCAGCGGGAAGCGGAAGGTGGCGGCGCCGTCCTCATACGCCAACGGGCCCACGAGCTGCAGGCGGACCACCACACGCTCGCCGGGCAGGATGTTGCCGACCCGCATGGTGAACACGTCGGGCCGCTCCTCTTCGGCGATGGAGGCCCGCTGACCGGCCGCGACCGCCTGGTCGTACTGCTCGCGGGCGGCGCCCCGCTCGCGCAGCTCCGCGGTGACCACCCGGTCGGCCGCGGTCATCGTCATGCCGGTGACGGCGGCCCGGTCGGGCAGCGGGAAGACGTAAGTGGCCTCCAGCGCGGTGTCGTGGCCGTTGACGAACTCGGTGGTCAACTCGGTCCGCACGAGCAGGCCGCTGATGGCGGCGCGGACGTCGAGACGGTCGAGGGGCAGGTTGCCGCGCTCGGTCAGCAGAGTGCCGAGCCCGGCGTCACTGACGGTCCGGTGGCGCTCCAGCTCGGCCGGCCCCATCGGGTTCACAGAAATGATCATGCGTCTCTCCCATCGGTGAGCCCGCGGGACGCGAGCAGGTCTAGCAGGGGCCGGGCTGCCGCGACGATGTCGTCGCGATCGATGTCGGGGACGTGCCATGGCAGCAGCAGGATCACACCGCTGCCGAGCGGAACGCCGGTGATCAGGCCGGGAACCGGTGTGGATGCGGGGCTCAGGTCGTCGAGCGCCGCCTCCAGTGCCCGCCGGGTGGCGCCGGGTGGGTGATGGTCGTCATCCGGCGCGGGTGGGGGAGTGCGGCCCGGTGCGGCGGGCGCGGTCTTCCAGAACTGCGGCCGGACGGTGTCGTCCGCCGGTGTGGTGTCACCGCCGAGCAGATCCGGCGGCACCCGGGCGACCTCTGCCAGCGTCTCCTCCGAAACGCCGGACAGCTCGCCCTGGATCTCGGCCAGGGTGAGCCCGGCCGCCTGCCGTCGCTTGATCGCGACGAGTTGCAGCAGGTGGCGTGGCCCGTAGAAGACCGTGCGCCCCCGCGTGCCGAGGGGCCGGTCGACCAGGCCGATCGTCGTATACCACCGGATCGACCTGCGGTCGGGGACCTCCCGGACGCGGCCGTTGGGGGCGCCCGGATACTCCGCGGCCAGTGCCGCGCTGACCCGCTCGACCAACTGCTCCATCGTCCACATGCCCCGAGAATGACACTGTCATCATGACAGTGTCAATGGCAGAATGGCGGCACGCGATCGACCGGCCGGGTTCGGCGGGCGTCCGCGTGCCTGGATCACGACGAACGGGGGCTGCCATGAACGGCGACGAGATGTTGAGGCGAGTGAGGCTGGTCAGCCTGTCGCACGTGAACGACCCAGCGCGGGTGAGCGTGTTCCCGGGCGATCCGCCACCACGCCTGGAGACCGTCGCGACACTCGACCGCGAGGGCTTCTATCTGCAGACGGTGTTCGCCGGCGAGCACACCGGCACGCACTGGGGAGCACCCGGCCACTTCACCCCGGGTGGCCTGCTGGCCGACGAGATGACCCCGGAGGACCTGTTCCGCCCGGCGGTCTGCGTCGACGTGCGGGCGGAGTGCGCGGCGGATTCCGGTCATGCGGTGACCGTTGCCGACCTGCGGCGATGGGAGGCCGAGCACGGCCGGATCCCCGACGAGTCGGTGGTGGTGATCCGGACCGGGTGGGAGGAGCGGTTCGGCACCGCCGGGTTCCTCCCGCATCCCGGGTTCGCGCCGGAGACCGTCCGGTGGCTGGTCGACAGCGGCCGGCTGGGGGAGCGCGGCGGCACCGGCACCGACGCGTTCAGCCCCGACGTCAGCGGCGACACCTGTTTCACCGTGTCCCGGCTCGTCTACCGGCAGCGGCGGATCAGCCTGGAGTGCCTGGCCAACCTGGCGGAGCTGCCCGCCACCGGGGCGTGGGTGCTCTGCGGCGGGCAGATCAACAAGGCCGGCTCCGGTTCGACCGCCCTGATCTACGGAGTGCTGCCACCAGGCTGACCCGGTCATGTCGCGCGGTGGGTGCGGGCCCCGTCCCGGCCACCCGCGTGCGAGCGGCCGGGACGGACTGACGGTGCTGCGGTTGATCGAGTGGTGGAGGTGTTGCGGTGATGCGACTACGACTTCGGGGCGGCGGCCGGGTAGGGCTTGCCGTCGACCTTCAGCGTGTACGGGGCGGACTGTGTGACGGCGCCGGTGGGCTCGTCATAGGCGATGATCGCTACGACTTTGGGGTAATGGCGGACGTCGGCGTAGTCCTCGAGCGGGACCACCTTGGCCTTTCTCCGCGCCAGCCCGACCAATGTCACGTTCCAGTTGTCGACAGCGACCGGGCGGATCTGGGTGGGCGACTTCCAGCCGTCCAGGCTGCCGCCGCCGATCGAGGTGGCGCCGACCTTCACATCGGAGAGGTGCCAGCCGCCGATGCTCACGGCGCCGTCACTGACATAACGGAAACCGATGAGGACACGCTTCTTGGCGTACGCCTTGAGGTCGAAACTCAGGGTGACGTCCGCTGCCTTACCGGTGATCGCCGGGCCGAGCGGGCCGTCGACGGTGCGATCACCCTTGAGGACCTGATAGGTCTTGCCACCGTCGCTGGAGACCGTCACGTATCCGTAGTCGAATTTCTCCTCCAGACCGTAGGTCGTCTTGAACCGCAGGACCGGGTCGGTGGCCGGCACGTCGACCTGGCGGACCACCGTCTCGTCGGTGCTCGGGGTGTTACCGGAGAAGAGCATCCCGGCGTCGATCGTCCAGGCCAGCGGCTTGGGCGGCAGGGTCCGCGCGCCGTCGAAACGGACGGTCCGCCAGTCGTCGGGCAGTTCGATGTAGTCGGCGCCGTTCGGGGTCACCCCCGCATTGCCGTACGAAGCGGGGTTGTCCAGGTTGACCGTGGTGTGCAGGCTGTCCGAGGTCACCCGCTTACGGGGTACGCCTTTGACGACGCCGCGCCGTTCGCCGACCACCTTGTCGACCAGGGTCATGATCTGGAAATCGTGCAGGACGTCGTGCAGCTTCTGGCCCTTGGGCAGAGCGGCGGCGACGGCGGCGAGGCCGTGGTTCTGCTTGTCCTGGTGCAGGGTGGTGAGGATCTTCGCGCCGAACCGGTCCCGCAGGTAGAGCATGAAGGCGTAGGCGATGCCGTAATCGGCGAGGATCTCGTCGGGTTCACCCTCGGACCAGATGTTGAGCGAGTTGGACGGGCCGCCGCAGTTGCGCGGGTTCGGGTTGTACGTGGTCTTCACACTGCCGAAGCCCTGGTAGCAGACGATGTGGTTGTCGAACCCGCGGTGGTAGACACCGAGCGACGCGTCCACATAGCCGGTGAGCGTCTGGGCGTAATCCGCCAGTCCCTCGCTGATCCACACCTCCTCGTCCGGGTCGGTGTAGTAGGCGAGCAGATGCTGCCATTCGTGGGCGAATGTCGACTCGTACATCCGCGGCCGGCTCGGCCGGCTCGCGCAGACGTCGTCGGCGGGCTCGTGCTGGGGATCGGCGCCGGTGCGGTGCACCCAGTCGAAAGCGTCGATCGTGATCACGTTGCGGTCGAAGAGCTCGTTGAGCTGTTCGGAGAAGAAGCCGGAGATGTATGTCTGCCGCTTCGGGAACTCGAAATAGTTCTCGTCGCGGATGTTGTCGACCAGGGTGACGGTCCGGTTGCCCGCCCCGGTGAAGTCCCCGGGCAGGCCGGCGTTCGCGCCACTGCGGTCCGGTGGCGTACTGAAAGCCGTGGTCTCCTTGGGGTAGATGTTCTCGTCGAACTCGCGGATCAAGGCGCTGACCTGGGTGTCGGTGACCTCGGTGGCGGCCTTGCCGCGGCAGTCGCCGTCCGGGAAGGCGATGTCCTTGGCGACCCACACCTCGATGTGCTCGCCGACTCCGCGCAGCGTGTAGTCCTTGCGGTAGACGTCGCCGTCGATCTCGTTGAGGCCGGCCCAACTGCGGACCGTGCCGATCTCCGGGGTCGGCGCCGCCTTCCGCCCGCTGGGCCTCGGAACATAACTGGCGAACGGGAGCGGCTCACCGTCGAGGGTGAGCCGGTCCAGGTTCGGTTCACGGGTGTCACTGATGTTCGGCGGCCATCCTCCGTCGAAGGACGCTCCGGGAGGCGTCGGGTTCGGGCGGGGGACGGTCGGTGGCGCGGCCGGCGCCGGGCCAGCGAACAATGGGATGGAAGCGGTGATTGCCGCGAAGCTGGCAAATAGGGTACGCGTCACGTCTCGGGACGCTACCTCTGATCGCCGGATCGTGACGCCAACACCGGCCGTTGTGGATCAGGAAACCTCCCGGCGGAGCACACGGACGGTGCCCACGAGCAGCGGAAGCACCACCCAGACCCCGACCGAGACCCCCAGCCGGGCCCACTCACCCGACGTCATGTCCGGCTGGCCCAGCGCCTGCGAGGTGACGTTCAGATCCAGCCAGGCGGCCACGTCCCGCAGGCCGGTGATGGTCTCACCGAGAATCGTCCAGACCGTGGGGAGCGCGAAGAAGATGACGATCGCCAACGGTGTGTTCAGCAGCAGGGCACCGAACGCGACACCCATCAGCACGAAGATCAGCTGGCTCAGCACGCTCTGCCAGACCAGCGACGAGTCCATGCTCCAGGTGCCGTCGGCGCCCAGCCCGATGGCCAGCAGGTTGGCCGCGGCGGCCCAGAGCGCTGTGGCGGCCGTGGCGGCGATCGCGATCAGCGTGGCCGCGGCGATCTTCGCCACCATCACCCGCCCACGAGCCGGCACCAGGGTGAAGGTTCCCAGAGCGGTCCGTTGCGACCACTCACTGGTCACCGACAGGATGCCGAGCACCGGCAGGAGGATGGCCGACGGGAGGAGGCCGAAACCGTACATGGCGCCGAAGGTCTGTTCGGACTCGGAGGCCCAGCCCAGCAGGATCGCCGAGGTCGCCGCGGTGGCCACACCGATCACGATCAGCAGCCACATGCCGGCCCGGGTGTCGGCGAGTTTGCGCAGCTCGACGACGGTCAGTCGGGTCAGCGGGACCGGATCGCGGACGACGGCGGGCAACTCGGCCGGACGGGCGGACACGGGTGCGGTCGTGGTCATCGGGAAACCCCCTGGAGGTCGGAGCCGGCGGTCAAACGCAGGAACATCTCTTCGAGCCCGCCGGAACCGGCCGGCCGCAACTCCAGCAGCACCACTCCGGCCGCGGCAGCCGCCTGGCCGATGGTCTGCGGATCGGCCGGCACCAGGACGCTGCCGTCGGTCGAGGGCGTCCCGGTGAGCCCCATGCGCCGCAACAACGCGTCCAGCGCCGCCGGATCGGTGGTCCGGACCATCGTGCCGGCCGCGCCCAGCAGCGTCTCCTTGTCACCCTGGGTCAGGATGCGCCCGCCACCGATCACCACCAGCCGGTCGGCGATCACCTCGACCTCCCGCAGCAGGTGGGAGGAGAGCAGGACCGTGCCACCCCGGTCGGCGAAATCGCGCAGCAGCCCGCGCATCCAGTGGATGCCCTCCGGGTCCAGCCCGTTCGCCGGTTCGTCCAGGACCAGAACGGCAGGATCACCGATCATTGCGTACGCGAGACCGAGGCGCTGCCGCATGCCCAGCGAGTACGCCCGCACCCGCCGTTTGGGCGCGGCGCCGGTCAGCCCCACCCGGGCCAGCCGGTCGGCGACCCGCCCGGTGTCCAGCCCCATCGTCATCGCGGCCAGGGCCAGCACCTCGCGCCCGGTCCGCCCGGCGTGCTGGGCCGACGCGTCGAGCAGCACACCGACGTGCCGGCCCGGGTTGCCGAGCCGCTGGTACGGCACGCCGCTCACCGTCGCCCGGCCGGACGTCGGCGGGGTGAGGCCGCAGATCATCCGCATCGTCGTGGACTTGCCGGCCCCGTTGGGGCCGAGGAAACCCGTGACCGTGCCCGGCTCACAGGTGAACGACACATCGTCGACAGCGCGCTGCGCACCGTACGTCTTGGTGAGGTTCTCGACCGTAATCATGCGATCCAGCGTGCGGGCCGGGAAAGGGCGCCCGCGTCGGCCATCGGTCGATGCCGGTAAACCTTCGTCTAGGGCGAGACCTCGACTTTGGTCGGTATCGGGCCGTGTGCCGCCGCCCGTAGAGTCACGACATGGGGACGTCGTTGCCGGAATACCGCTGGTTGTGGCCGTCCGCGCTGGCCGCGGACCCGGCCGGCCCGCTGCCCGCGCGACGCTCCACCCGGGACTGGGCCGTCGACACCGTCTGCTTCGGGCTGGCGATCATCTTCGCCGTCTGGATCACCAGGGACCTGCTGCACGGAGACCCACCGTCGATGGCGACGCAGTGGTCGGCCGGCCCGGACTGGCTGATCGTCGTCGACGGGATCGCCAGCGTGATCGCGTCGATCGGGCTGTGGTGGCGCCGGCGGTTCCTCACACCCCTCGCGCTGTACCTGGGGGTGCTGGCGTATTTCTCACTGGCCAGTGGGATGGCACTGCTGATCGTGGTGTTCACCGTCGCCGTGCACCGGCGGTTCGTGGTGCTTGCCGGTTACGTGGTCTTCGTCGCGGCCGGAAGCCTCGTCTTCGCCCTGCTGCGGCCGGAGTCGAACGCCACGATCTGGGAGACCTTCTGGTGGGGCACCGTCTCGGTGGTGATCTGCGCCCTGTGGGGGATGCTGGTGCGGTCCCGGCGGCAGCTCATCGTCTCCTGGCGCGATCGGGCCGAGCGCGCCGAGGCCGAGCAGCGCCTGCGCATCGCCCAGGCCCGGGTCCTGGAGCGCACCCGGATCGCCCGCGAGATGCACGACGTTCTCGCACACCGGATCTCCCTGCTCAGCCTGCACGCGGGCGCGCTGGAGTTCCGTCCCGGGGCGCCACCGGAGGAGATCGCCGGAGCGGCCTCCGTGGTCCGGGCCAGCGCACACCAGGCACTCCAGGACCTGCGTGCGGTGATCGGCGTGCTGCGTGCCGGCCAGCCGGAGGACGGCGACACCCCGGAGCGGCCACAACCGACGCTGAGTGCTCTGCCCGCGCTGGCCGACGAGTCGCGGCTGGCCGGGATGAAGGTGCGGCTGGAGATGGGTGCCGAGTTCGATGCCGTGCCGACGGCGGCCGGCCGGGCCGCGTACCGAATCGTGCAAGAGGGTTTGACCAATGCCCGCAAGCATGCGCCGGGCGCGGTGGTGCGAGTGGCCGTCGGTGGTGCGGCCGGGAGCGGGCTGACCATCGAGATCCGCAATCCGATGCCGGTGACCGTGCCCGCCGCGACGATTCCCGGCACCGGGCTGGGGCTGATCGGCCTGGCCGAGCGGGCGCTGCTGGCCGGCGGCTGGCTCAACCACGGGCGCGACGACGACGACTTCGTGCTCAGCGCGTGGCTGCCATGGCGGTCATGACACGGTGCCGGTGACGCTGGTGGGTGTCCGACGTGGGCGTCCGGCTGACGAGCGGCGGGTAGGGGAGGGCAGTTGGCGGCACGCGTGACCTGGCTTTGACAGGACGGCGAGTAGGGCGGAGCACGTGGCGGCACGCGTGGCCGGGCCAGGACGGGACGCTGATGGGGGAGAGCGCATGTCGGTGGGGAGGCGGACTGTGACGGGACGGCTGGTGGGGGCTAGTGCATGACGGCGTGGATTGCCGAAGTGTGGGAGTGGGGAGCGGCGTGAGTGCGGTTCGGGTACTGATCGTCGACGACGATCCGCTGGTTCGGGCCGGGCTGTCGATGATCCTGTCCGGTGACGACGAGGTCAGTGTGGTCGGGCAGGCCGCTGACGGGGCCGAGGTTCCGGACGCGGTGGCCCGGTGCGAGCCGGACGTCGTGCTGATGGACATCCGGATGCCCGGCGTCGACGGGCTCGCCGCCACCGAGACGCTGCGGCGACGGCCGGGGGCGCCCGAGGTGCTGGTGCTGACCACGTTCGACGCCGACGAGTTCGTGTTGCGGGCGCTTCGGGCCGGGGCCAGCGGATTCCTGCTCAAGGACACCCCACCGGGGCAGATCCGGGCCGCGGTGCTCAAAGTCGCCAAGGGCGAGGCGATGCTGTCACCCAGCGTCACCCGGCAGTTGATCGCTCACGTCGCGGGTGGGATGCCACCGGAGCGAGGGCGGTCGTCGGAACTGTTGGGGCTGCTCAGCACCCGCGAGCGGGAGGTGGCGCTGGCCGTCGCGCGGGGACGGTCCAACGCGGAGATCTCCACCGAACTACACATGTCGGTCGCGACGGTGAAAGCGCACGTGTCCCGGGTGCTCACCAAACTCGATCTGAACAACCGGGTCCAGGTGGCGTTACTGGTCCACGACGCGGGCCTGGCCTGAGAGGGGAGTCATTCGAAGAGGGAGTGGTCGCGGTCACCGGTGGTCCGCTTCCGTGCCCGGCGGCGGATCTGGATCACCACGATGTCGATCACGGCTGCCAACGCCCATGCCGCCAGGAGCCAGCCGGGGACGGTCCAGCCCGCGCGGAACAACAACACCGACAGGACGGTGCACACCACGAAGCCGAAGGCGGCCAGGACCAGCCGCAGATTGAGAGGACTGTACGGCTCCTCGATCGTGCCGCGGCGGCCTTGGGGCTGGGGTCCGAGTGGCATCCCGGAAAACTACCCCACCCCTGACCGGGTGAAACGTCGGGATTCGGCACCCGAGCGGCGCCGGGCCGTGGCGGGCCATTTGCGGGAAGGGCCGCGCAGGGCCGTGGTGTGCCGGGTGGGATCGGTCCGGGCCGCGCAGGGCCGTGGTGTGCCGGGCGGGATCGGTCCGGGCAGGAGCGGTCTGGGCGGGGCCGTGGTGTGCCGGGCGGGAGCGGTCCGGGGAGGGCCGTGGTGAGCCGGGCGGGGTTGGAGCGGACGCGGCTGCGGTGAGCCGGGTGGTGAGGGCCAGGCTGAGGGCTTGGTGAGCTGGGCGGAGGCGGGGCGGCAGCGTGAAGATCCGGATGCGGCGGGAATCAGCCCGAGCGAGGCCTCCGAGCGAGGCCCCGAGTGAAACGGCCGAGCGAGACGGCTCGAGGGTGGAAAGGAGCGGTTCGAGATGGCTGGACTAGGACTGATGATGATCGTTTGATGGAGGTATCGATGATCGAATTTGCGGATGGCCGGGAATGATGATCTCGGTTGGTGCGGTGCGGAGACTTAACGTTTAAGCAAGATCGGCGTTTCTCTATGTCGATCATTCGGTTCAAAGGTCATTATGGAGTCGGTCATCGATTCAGTTGTGATCTGACACTGGAGGCGCCATGTCCCAGCCGGAGCGGAAGCTCGGCACGTGGCCGATCTTCGTCATCGCGGTCTCAGCCATGACACCACTCACCGTTGTGGCCGGGGCTCTCCCGCTGGGGTATGGGCAGGTGGGTGAAAAGGGCATTCCGGTGGCGTACATGCTGGTCGCCGGGATTCTCGGGATCTTCGCGGTGGGGCTCGCCGCCATGGCCCGGCACGTGCCGAACAGTGGCGCCTTCTACTCGTACGCCTCAATCGGTCTGTCCCGTCCGCTCGGTGTGGGGACCGCTTTCGTCGCCCTGCTCGCCTACAACGCCATGCAGATCGGGCTCTACGGAGCTTTCGGGGTGGCCGCGCACAACGCATTCGCGATCTTCGGCCTCGAGGTCTCGTGGATCGTGTGGGCGCTGCTCGGATGGGCGGTGATCGCCGTTCTCGGGCAGCTCGACATCGATCTCAACGCGCGAATCCTGACCGCTCTGGTCGCCGCGGAACTGCTCATCGTGTTGATCTACGACGCCGTCATGATCGGTAATCCGGCCGGTGGAACCGTCACCTTCGACACCCTCGATCCCGGCCTGATCGCCAGCGCGGGAGGGGTGTCACTGCTGGTCGCCGCGATCGCCGGGATGGTCGGATTCGAGGCGCCACTGGTGTACGCCGCGGAGGCTCGCGATCCACGCCGGACCATCGCCCGGGCCATCGGATTCACCCTGCTCGTCGCCGCTGTGCTGTACGGCGGCAGCGCGTGGGCCATGTCGGTGGTCGCCGGCCCGGACGCTATCGTCGCCGTCGCCGGGGACCACCTCGACGACCTCTTCTTCTTCCTGCCCGAACCGTACCTGGCCACGGTCCTCCTCGACCTGGGCCGGATCTTCTTCGCCACCAGCCTGTTCGCGGCGATGCTGGCCTTCCACCACACCGTCGCCCGGTACGGACTGACCGTCGCCCGCGAGGGTGTGCTCCCGCCGGCACTCGCGCTCACCCATCGGGGCGTGCCGGTCGCCGCCTCGCTCGCCCAGTCCGCGCTGGCCGTGGTGGTGCTGGTGATCTTCGCGATCGGGGTGTGGAACCCGACCACCGACCTGTTCTTCTTCGGCACCGTCTCCGGCGGCCTGGGCGTCCTGATCCTGATGTCCATCGCGTCGGTCGCGGTGGTCCGGTTCTTCCGCCGTACGCGCAGCACCGAGATCCGCTGGCGGCGCTCGATCGCCCCGTGGATCTCGGCCGTCTTCCTCTGGCTGGTGCTGCTGCTGACCATCGCGTTCTTCGGCGACCTGATGGGCAGCGACAACCCGGCCAAGGTGTGGTCGCCGACGCTGTCCTTCCTGCTGGTTCTGATCATCGGCATCGTCTGGGGCAAAAAACTCAAAACAACCAAACCTGGTGTGTACGCCGTGATCGGCACCGGCAGGCCCCCACTCGAACCCGGCGAGTCAGCCCCACCCGTGGTCTTCGACACCGCCCCGTCGGCCACTGCCCCGGCCAGCGCCGCTCCGGCGACCGAATCGGCAGCGACCGGATCGGAAGCGACCGGATCGGCGGTCACCGGCATCCCGCCGGTCGCCGAACCGAAGGTGGACGGGTCGCCGGTGCCGCATGCCGGTTCGACCCGGCCCGTGACTGACCCGGAGGCGAAGGCGGACATCGCCACCGGCTCGACTACCGGCGCCGCTGACACCGAGTCGACGGCCGGTGACGCTGACCCGGCGGCTGCGAAGTCACCGGCTGCCGCAAAGCCGCCGGCCGCCCAGGATGCGAACCGAGGGGGAACCTCGGTCGTTGCGGAACCCGCTACTGAGAAGCCAGTCACGGAGACACCAGGCGCCGCGAAGACGGGTGCCGAGGAGCCGCCGACCGTTGGGGGAGCGGGCGTCGGGGACACAGCCGTCGGGGAGACAGCCGTTGGTGAGCCGGTCGCTGGGGAACCATCGGCCGCCGGGGATCCTGCTATCGGGGAGCCGGTCACTGAGGCGGCCGGCGATGAGCCGGTTACCGGAGCAGCGGCTGACGAGGAGTCTCTTGCCGGGAGGCCGGCCACCGAGGGGACTGCGGTCGTCGGTGGCGGTTCGCGGGATGCGAGCCGGGAAGTGACGTCTTCGGTGGTCGACAACCGGATCGAGAATCCGGGTGTCGAGGAAGTCGGGACGGTCCCCGAGGCACGGACTCCGCGGCCTCGGGCTTCGAGGGCGGGAACCGGCCCGGCGAAGACGACGGCCGGGACGGGGGCGTCCGGAACCGCTCGCCGAACGCCGTCGCCCAGGAAACGGCCCGCGCCGAAGCCGGCCGAGCGATCGGGGACGGCGTCAGAGAACGGCACACCGCGAGTACCCCGGTCGAGGCCCTCGATGGAGGACGGCAGCCCCTCGGGTACCGGCTCACCAGAAGCGGGCACAGGCGCAGAAACGGGAACAGGAACCGGTGCGGGAACAGGAACGGGAGCAGGCGCGGGGGCTGGCGCGGCAGGAGGAACGGGGACGGGCACACGTGGTGGCTCGCGCCGGACGCCTCGTCCGAGGTCACCGCGGGCGCCCGAGCAGGCCCCGGCCGCGGAGACCGAACACCCTGACGACTCCCGCTGACACTCGCGAAGGGCCAGACCGCGTGGTGATCAGTGGTGCGCTGCGGACCGCAAAGGGCCACGCGTTTGCGGGGTGGGCTGCGATTACGTCGAAAACGCAAGGCGCTGGATGCCGGGAAAGGCAGGCCGCCGGGAAGGCCGGGACTGCGGGGAAGGACCGGCGTCGACGGAAGGCGGGCTGTCGGGAAGGCCAGGCGTCTACGGAAGGCGAGCCGGGAAGGACAGGCGTCGCGGGGAAGGCGGGCCGGGCCCGCCGGGAAGGGCAGGCGTCGCGGGGAAGGCAAGCCGTCAGGATGGGCCAGGCCGCCGGGAAGGGCAAGGCCGGCGTCGGCGGACGGCGGGCGGTCAGGAAGGGCCGGGGCCGCCGGGAGGGGCAGGGCGGGCGTCGGCGGACGGCGGGCCGCTGGGAAAGGCAGGGGCCGCCGAGGGGCGGCCCCTGCTCGGGCTAGTTGCTGGCGTGTTCGTCCTTGGCGGCCCGGAGGCTGCCCGGGTGGGCCTTCGCGGACGGGTCGCGGCTGGATTTGATCAGGCTGGCGACCGTGGTGATGACCAGGATGCCGATGATGACGGCGAGGGAGACCGGTGTGGCCACCTCGGGCACCGACTCACTGATGTCCTTGTGGGCCCAGTGCAGAATCAGCTTCACGCCGATGAAGGCCAGGATGATCGACAGGCCGGTGGACAGGTAGACCAGGCGGTCCAGTAGACCCTTGACCAGGAAGAACAGGGCTCGCAGGCCGAGTAGGGCGAAGGCGTTGGCGACGAAGACGATATACGCCTCGGAGGTCACGCCGAACACCGCCGGAATGGAGTCCAGGGCGAACAGCAGGTCGGTGCCGCCGATGGCCAGCAGCACCAGGAACAGTGGTGTGACCATGCGCTTGCCGTCGACCCGCGTGATCATCTTGCCCTCGACGTAGTCGTCGGTGACGGGCAGGAACCGGCGGCCGGCCTTGACCAGCATGTTCTCT
The DNA here is from genome assembly GCF_050589265.1 of Actinoplanes sp. G11-F43. Lineage (NCBI taxonomy): Bacteria > Bacillati > Actinomycetota > Actinomycetes > Micromonosporales > Micromonosporaceae > Actinoplanes > Actinoplanes sp. G11-F43. The sequence goes on along the minus strand of NZ_JBNZCE010000028.1, from coordinate 138,403 downwards.
TCGACGCTGGGGTCCTCGTCGCGATGCCGGAACAGCTGCACCGCGGTGTAGAGCAGGATCAGGCCGAACACCAGGAACATGAACGAGAAGGCGTTGAGGAGGGCGGCACCGACAACAATGAAGATCACCCGCAGGATCAGCGCGATGATGATGCCGAAGGTGAGTACTTCCTGCTGGTATCGCTCGGGCACGGCGAAGGTCGTCATGATGATGACGAACACGAAGAGGTTGTCGACGGACAGACTCTTCTCGACGATGTACCCGGCGAAGTACTCGGTGCCGTAGTCCCAACCGGAGATGCTCGCGAAGACGACGCCGAAGATGATCGCTACGGCGATGTAGAAGATGGACCAGCCGGCGGCTTCACGGAAGCCGACGACGTGTGGACGGAGCACCCCGAGAGTCAAATCGAGGGCGAGCAGGGCGACGATGACCCCGATGGTCACGATCCACCCGAGCGCGGAGACCTCTAGCATGATTCACAGGATCCCCAAAGATTCTGCAAACATGCTGGGAAACGCGAATCATGCCGCGATGAATGATCTCTTCGCGAGTCCCATCCAAAAGCCGTCGATGGGCTGTTCGGGGGCGTTTGCCGGGTTCTCCGAGGCGCCCAGGGTGAGGAACATCGGGGCGAAGTGCTCGATGGTGGGGTGCGCGTAGGGCATGCCGGGCGCCCGGTCGCGGAAGTCGGCCAGCTCGTCGACGGCGCCGCGGGCGAGGGTCTCGGCGGCCCACGCGTCGAATTCCTTGGACCAGCCGGGTGCTTTCGCGTTGGGGCTCCAGTCGCGCAGGAACGGCAGCCCGTGGGTGGTGAAACCGGACCCGATGATCAGCACACCCTCGTCGCGCAGCGGGGCGAGCCGGCGGCCGAGGTCGAGCAGCTCGTCGGGTTCGAGGGTGGGCAGCGACATCTGCAGGACGGGGATGTCGGCGTCCGGGTACATGACCGTCAGCGGGACGTACGCCCCGTGGTCGAGCCCGCGGTCGGTCCGCGCCACGGTCTGGTGGTCGGGCATCAGCGCGGCGACCTGCTCGGCGAGAACCGGGGCACCGGGGGCGGCATACTGCACTTCGTAATACTTCTGGGCAAAACCACCAAAGTCATACACCAGAGGTACGGGGGACGTGGCCCCGAGCATCAGCGGCGCGGACTCCCAGTGCGCTGAGGCGACCAGGATCGCTTTCGGTCGCGGCAGGTCGGCGGCGAGGGTGCGGAGCTGGGCGGTCCAGGTCGGGTCGTCGGCCAGGGGCGGGGCGCCGTGGCTGAGGAAGAGGGCGGGCATCCGCATGATGGCCTCCGTTGAAGCTTCAACTATTTGACGTCGACAGTACGCCGGTTTAGTTGCGAGCGCAACTAAACCCGGTATTGACGGCGGTGCCAGCCGCGTAATTACCTTGAAACAGGCTGTTACCTCTGGGTGACGACGAAGGGACGCGGGTCCATGACCGACGCGCGGGTCAACCCTCTGGTGCCCCGGGGCAGTTCCGCCGAGCGACCGTTCGACGTCAACGTCACCCCGGAGAGCGCCGGCTGGGAGCACACCGGTCTGCGGGTGGTCCAGCTCCCGGTCGGCGGGCGGGTCCGGTTCCGCACCGGCGGCGACGAGATCGTGGTGCTGCCGCTGATCGGCGGCTGCGACGTGGCCTGCGACGACGAGCGGCTGACCCTGACCGGCCGCCGCTCGGTCTTCTCCCGGGTGACCGACTTCGCCTACCTGCCCCGGGGCAGCGCGGTCACCCTGCGCGCCCCGAACGGCGGCCGGTTCGCGCTGCCCGCCGCCCGGGCCCGCCGGGACCTGCCGTTCCGGTACGGCCCGGCCGAGGACGTGCCGGTCGAGCTGTGCGGCGCCGGCCCGGCCAGCCGCCAGGTCAACAACTTCTGTACGCCGGACTCCTTCGAGACCGACCGCCTGATCGCCTGTGAGGTGCTCACCCCGGGCGGCAACTGGTCGTGCTACCCGCCGCACAAGCACGACGAGCAGAGCGGCGAGGAGACCAGCCTGGAGGAGATCTGCTACTACGAGCTGGCCGACCTGCGCGGGCGCGGGTACCAGCGGGTCTACGGCCACCCGGACCGCCCGATCGACGTGTGCGCCGAGGTGCGCACCGGGGACGTGGTGCTCATCCCGTACGGCTGGCACGGCCCGTCGATGGCCGCGCCCGGCTACGACCTCTACCACCTGAACGTGCTGGCCGGCCCGGGGGAACGGCGCTGGCTGGCGCGCGACGACCCGGCACACGGCTGGGTGCGGGGCCGGTGGGCGGGTGAGGTCCTCGACCCGAGACTCCCGATGACATCGGCGCGCGAGAGACGGCGTCGGTGAGAGAGCAGACGCCGAGGAGACGATCGATGGCGTCGGCGCGAGAGAGAAGGCTGCTGTGAAGCAACGGCTCACCGTCGGCCAGGCCGTGGTGCGATTCCTGGCGAACCAGTGGACCGAGCGCGACGGTGTCCAGCAGCGGACGGTGGCCGGGTTCGTCGGCATCTTCGGCCACGGCAACGTGGCCGGAATCGGTCAGGCGCTGCTGCAGGCGCAGCGCACCGGAGCGCCCGACATGCCCTACCGGCTGGCCCGTAACGAGCAGGCGATGGTGCACACCGCCGTCGGCTACACCCGGATGCGCAACCGGCTGTCCGCGATGGCGTGCACCGCCTCGATCGGCCCCGGGTCCACCAACATGCTCACCGGCGCCGCGCTGGCCAGTGTCAACCGGCTGCCGGTGCTGCTGCTCCCGTCGGACGTGTTCGCCGGGCGGGTGGCCTCACCCGTACTCCAGGAATTGGAGGATCCGCGGGCCGGTGACGTGTCGGTCAACGACGCGTTCCGCCCTCTGTCGCGGTTCTTCGACCGGATCTGGCGGCCCGAGCAGTTGCCGCAGGCGCTGCTCGGCGCGATGCGGGTGCTGACCGATCCGGCGGAGACCGGCGCGGTCACCGTCTGCCTGCCGCAGGACGTGCAGGCCGAGGCGTACGAGTACCCGGACGAGTTGTTCGCCAAGCGGGTGTGGCATGTGCCCCGGCACGCTCCGGACCAGTTCGCGATCGAGCGGGCGGCGGGGGTGATCCGGGGCGCCCAGCGGCCGTTGATCATCGCGGGCGGGGGAGTGATCTACTCGGAGGCGAGTGCCGCGCTGGACCGGTTCGCCCGGGAGACCGGCATCCCGGTGGCCGACACCCAGGCCGGCAAGGGCGCGCTGAGCTGGGATCATCCGAACGCGGTCGGCGGTGTGGGCGCGACCGGCAGCCCGGTGGCGAACCGGCTGGCCCGCAACGCCGACGTGGTGATCGGTGTCGGCACCCGGTACAGCGACTTCACCACCGCCTCGCGCAGTGCCTTCCAGCGGCCGGACGTCCGGTTCGTCAACCTGAACGTGACCGGGTTCGACGCCGGGAAGCTGTCCGCGCTGCCGCTGGTCGGCGATGCCCGGACCGGGCTGAACGCGCTGCTGCCCGCCCTGCACGGGCGCCGTTTCGCCGGGGACTTCCGGGCCGAGGTGACGGCCTGGAACGCGACCGTGGATCACGCGTACCGCGGAAAGGGTGTGCTCGGGGTCAATGATCCGCCCACCCAGGCGGAGGTGATCGGGGTGGTCAACGAGGCCTGTGGCACCCGGGACGTGGTGGTGCAGGCGGCCGGCAGCCTGCCCGGTGACCTGCAGCGACTGTGGCGGGCGCGGGACCCCAAGCAATACCACGTGGAGTACGGCTACTCCTGCATGGGATTCGAGATCGCCGGCGCCCTGGGGATCAAGCTGGCGGAACCGGGCCGGGAGGTGTTCGCGCTGGTCGGCGACGGCTCCTACCTGATGATGGCGCAGGAGATCGCGACCGCGGTGGCGGAGGACGTCAAACTGATCGTGATCATCGTGCAGAACCACGGTTTCGCCTCCATCGGCGCGCTGTCCGAGCAGGTCGGATCGCAGCGGTTCGGCACCGGGTACCGGTTCCGTAATCCGCGCAGCGGCGACTACGACGGGGCCCGCCTGCCGATCGACCTGGCCGCCAACGCGGAGAGCCTGGGCGCCTCGGTGATCCGCTGCCGGACCATCGCCGACCTGGTCGAGGGGCTGAAGAACGCGCGCGAGGCGGACCGGCTGACCGTCCTGCACATCGAGACCGACCCGCAGCCGTCGGCGCCGTCGTCGGAGTCCTGGTGGGACGTGCCGGTGGCCGAGGTCGCCACGTTGCAGAGCACCCGGGACGCGCGCGCGGAGTATCTGGCCGGCAAACGCGACCAGCGCCACCACCTACGACCAGGAGGTACGGGATGAGGGTTCTCGCCGTCGGAGTCACGGCTCTGCTGCTGCTCGGCGCGTGTAGTGAGGGCGGGCGGCAGGAGAGTGCGGAGAGTGCCGCGTACACCATCGCGTTCGTCACGCACGAGACGCCCGGTGACACGTTCTGGAACATCGTGCGGGCCGGCGCCGACCAGGCCGCGAAGGACGTCGGTGTGGAGGTCCGGCACTCCAACGACCCGGACGCCGGCAAGCAGGCGACGCTGATCCAGCAGGCCGTCGACGCCGAGGTGCAGGGCATCGCGACCACGCTGGTCACCCCGGACGCGCTGGCCGGCTCGGTGAAGGCGGCCACCACCGCGGGCATCCCGGTGGTCGGGCTGAACGCCGGCATCGACAGGTACCGGGAGCTGGGCGCGCTGATGTACTTCGGCTCGGACGAGACGGTGGCCGGTACCAGCCTGGGCGAACGGATCAAGGCGGCCGGTGCGAAACACCCGCTGTGTGTGATCCACCAGACCGGCTCGGTGGCCCTGGAAGCCCGCTGCGCCGGGCTCAAGTCGGCGGTGCCCGGAACCGAGAACATCCAGGTCAACGGGGCCGACGACGTGGCCGTCACGTCGACGCTCCAGGCCAAGCTGGCGCAGGATCCGACGATCGACTACGTGGTGGCGCTCACCGCCCCGGTCGCTCTGGACGCGATCAAAGCGGGTGGTACGGCGAAGATCGTCACGTTCGACCTCAACCGGGAGACCGCGAAGGCCGTCCAGGACGGGACCGTCGAGTTCGCCGTCGACCAGCAGCCGTACCTCCAGGGCTATCTGGCCGTGTCGTCGCTCTACCTCTACCTGAAGAACGGCAACGACATCGGCGGCGGCAAACCGGTGCTGACCGGGCCGTCGTTCGTGGACAAGACCAACATCGACACCATCCTGCCGTTCACCGAGAAGAACACCCGTTGACCCGGCGGCCGGAGTTCGGCGCCCTGGTCGCGGCCGGCGTGATCTTCGTGTTCTTCCTGGTGGTGGCCCCGTCGTTCCGCTCCGCCGAGTCGTTGCTGACCGTTCTCTACCAGGCGTCGACCATCGGGATCGTCGCGGTCGGCGTCGGAATGCTGATGATCGGCGGCGAGTTCGACCTCTCCGCCGGGGTGCTGGTCACCACGGCGGGGCTGGTCAACTCGATGTTCTCCTGGTGGTTCGGGGTCGACCTGTGGGTGGGTGCGATCCTGTCGCTGCTGTTCTGCCTCGGCGTCGGGTTCCTCAACGGCTGGCTGGTGACCCGCACCGGGATCCCCAGCTTCCTGATCACACTGGGCGCGTTCTTCGTACTCCAAGGGGTCAATCTCGGCGTGACGAAGCTGGTCACCGGGGCGGTGGCCAGCCCGAGCGTGAGCGGGATCGACGGGTTCGACCCGCTCGGGCTGATCTTCGCGTCGAGTTTCGAGGTGGGGGCGGTGACCGTCTGGGGGACCGTACTCTGGTGGATCCTCTTCGTCCTGATCTCTGCCTGGGTCCTGCAGAGGACCCGCGCCGGAAACTGGATCCACGCGGTGGGTGGCGCGGCCCAGAGCGCGCGGGCCGCCGGAGTTCCGGTGGTACGCGTGAAGATAGCGCTGTTCATGACCGTGTCGGCGCTGGCGTGGTTCGCCGGGATGCACAACCTCTACCGGTTCAACACGCTGCAGGCAGGTGCCGGGGTGGGCAACGAGTTCCTCTACATCATCGCCGCGGTGGTCGGCGGCACGCTGCTGACCGGCGGTTTCGGCAACGCGGCGGGGGTGGCGATCGGGGCGTTCCTGTTCGGCATGACCAGCCTCGGCATCGTCTACGCCGGCTGGGACCCGAACTGGTTCCGTGCCTTCCTCGGCGTGATGTTGCTGCTCGCGGTCATGGTCAACCTGTACGTGCGGAGGGTGTTCCGATGATCGAACTGGTCGGGGTGGGCAAGAGCTACGGGCCGGTCCGGGCGCTGCGTGACATCGACCTGACGGTGAACGCCGGCGAGGTGACCTGTGTGCTCGGTGACAACGGGGCCGGCAAGTCCACCCTCATCAAGATCATGTCGGGCCTGCATCCGCAGGACACCGGGATCATCCGGGTGGACGGCCGCCCGGTGCTGCTCGGCTCGCCCCGGCAGGCCCTGGAGCTGGGCATCGCCACCGTCTACCAGGATCTGGCGGTGGTCCCGCTGATGCCGGTGTGGCGCAACTTCTTCCTCGGCTCGGAGCCGACCACCGGGCGGTTCCCGCTGCGCCGCCTGCGGATCCGGGAGATGCGCCGGATCGCCGACGAGTCGCTGCGGGCCATGGGCATCACGGTGGCCGACATCGACCAGCCGATCGGCACCCTCTCCGGCGGGCAGCGGCAGAGCGTGGCCATCGCCCGCGCGGTGCATCTCGGGGCGCGGGCGCTCATTCTCGACGAGCCGACCGCCGCGCTGGGAGTGCGGCAGTCGGCCGTCGTGCTGCGTTATGTCGCGGCTGCCCGGGAGCGGGGACTGGGTGTCGTATTCATCACCCATAATCCCCATCATGCGCATCTTGTGGGTGACCGTTTCGTCGTTCTGAAACTCGGCGAAACAGTTCTCGACCGGCGCCGGGGTGACGTCACCCTGGATGATCTGACGACACAGATGGCCGGCGGTGCGGAATTGGATCAGCTGGCCCGGGAAATCAGGAAGGATTAGTTGTCGGGAAGCACTATCACCTGTCCCGGGAAGATGATGTCGGGATTCGGGATGAAATCACGGTTCACATTCCAGATGTCGCGCCAGCGGTTCTCACTGCCGAGTCTCTCCCGGGCGATCTTCGACAGCGAGTCGCCGGCCCTGACCGTGTGGAGGCGCGGGATCGGGCCGGCCGGCTGCTTCGGCGGCAGGAACAGCACCTGGCCGGGGAAGATCCGGTTCGGGTCCGGGACGGTGGCCCGGTTCAGCACGAAGATCTGCGGCCAGCGGTTCTCCGCACCCAGCTGCTCCCGGGCGATCCGGGCGAGGCTGTCGCCCTGCCGGACCGTGTAGGTGATCGGCTCCTGCCGCCCCGGCAGCACGTCGGCCAGGCGCAACAGGTCGGCCAGCTGGAACAGGCCGGGCTTCTCGGTCGGCAGGGTCGGCTTCCAGCCGGGCTGCTTGAGCACCGAGTCGGTGCTGCGGCGGACCAGCCCGATCAGCACCTCGGCGACGATCGTGCTGCCCACCGGGCCCAGGTGCGCGCCCTCGTGCATCGCCTCGGCCTCGGCCAGGACGTAGTACCAGAGAGGCGTACGGGTGAGGAACTCGCTCTGGTCGAGAACCGTGCGCTGCTCGTCGTTGCCGGCCGCCCGGCGGATCTGGTCCTTGCTCAGCACCGGCACCTTGAGCAGCTCGGCGACCGCCTGACCGGTGGGCAGCCGCAGCCGGTAGCCGCGCAGCAGGTTGCGCACGGCCAGCCGGGCGGCGAACGGCTCCGGCTTCTCGACCTCACCCTCGTCGTTCTTCAGGGTGAACAGCGCGCCGCCGCCGGTCGACGCCAGGTTGGTGTCGATCTTGCGGGCCCTCATCACGTCGCCCGGCCCGGCGATGTTCTGCCACTCGATGATCCAGTTTTCCGGCAGGGTGGGGAAATCGCCCAGCTCCCCGCTCAGCGCGGTGAACACGAACAGCAGATCCAGCGAGCCCGGGCCGGGCCGGCCGTCCGCCCGGAAGTTCGAGTTGAAGTCGTACATGCCGCGCACCATCGAGTGCCCGAACCGGTAGGCCGCGACGGCGAACTCCAGAGGCATGAAGAACGGCTCCGCCTGCGGGTTGTACCACCGGTTGCCATGCGTCAGGACATCGTCGACGATCGCCGGGTCGGCCACCCTCTTCAGGAAGTCCTGGACCACCATGTGCTGGTAGTGCTGGCGCAGCACCCGCCGGGCCTCCCGGAACGACAGGCCCTTGTCGACCAGCGCGTTGTGCGCCTTCAGGAACGCCACGTGCAGCTGGGAGATGATGGTGTTCTCGTCATTGCGGGGGTCGCCGATCCGGGCCGCCCGGTCGGTGCCGTGATCGTCGCTCGGGCCCAGGCGCGGCAGGTCGTTGTCGTCGCCCTTGCCCTTCGGCCGGACGAACGGGGGCTGGGCCCGGTCGAGTCTCGTGACCGTGCCGACCACGAGCCGGTCCCCGTCGACCGGGGCCGGGCTGCCGTAGACGCTGTCCAGATCGAGGGTCGCGGTGCGCTGATTGCGCACCACCCGGCGGATCTCGGCCAGGCTCAGCGGCGCCATCCTGTCGTCGACCAGCACGTCCGGCCCGCCGGAACCCAGGCCCGCCTTCTTGTTCTGGATCTCCAGCGTGATGTCGTGGTCGATGAACTGACCGAGATAGGTGTACGCCGCGGGGATCGGCCCGTCCTTGGTGGGATCGTCACCCCGGTCGTCGTCGGTCATCGCCGAGCCGAGCTTCTTCAGCTTGACCGTGGTGTCCGGTAACCGGGGCAGCAGATTCGCCTCGTCGTCCTGCAGGGTGGGGAAGAGCAGGTCGAACGGCTGGGTGCCGACCGGTGGCGCCAGGGCGAACGCCAGCGGGTTCTCGGCCGTGTAAGCGGCCAGATCCTCTTTCGCCCGATTGAGGTCCTCGTCGGTGATGGGACGTCCATGACCGAGTCTAGGCATGGTGATTCCCTTCTGCTTTTCATCGCCTTATCTCGCGGCCACCGTAGGCTTCTGCTCCCGCCGGCGAAGACAAGTTGATGACAGCGTGCGGCGCTGTTGTTGGCAGATGGTGCCAATTACTGATCAGTGCGAACGCAAACCGTCGAATGCCAGTGCGGTCACCGTGTCGGCAATGGAATCGGGTGCGCCTTTATCCGGGCGATACCACTCGATCAGCGAATTGACCATTCCGAAGATCAGGCGGGCCGCCGTCGCCGGATCCACGTCGGCGCGCACCCCACCCTCGGCCTGCGCCTGCCGGACCAGGTCGGTGACGATCCGGTCGAAGGCCCGGCGGCGGGCCACGGCGTGCTGCTCGGCCACGGTGTTGCCGTGCACCCGCAGCAACAGGGTGACGAACTCCAGGCGGTCGGCCAGGACCAGGACACTGGCACGGATCAGATTCCGCAGACGTACGACGGCGGGGGCCTCGCTTCCGATCGCCTCCCGCGCGGCCTCCTCCAGCGCGCCCAGCGCCCGGTCCACCGCCATCGTCAGCAACTGCTCCTTGCCGCTGACGTGGTGGTAGAGCGTCGACTTGGTGATGCCGAGCGACTCGGCGATGTCGAACATGCTCGTCGCGTCGTAGCCGTGGGTGTTGAACAGGCGGACCGCGGCGGTCAGCACCGCACCCTGATCATGCCCGGGGCGGCCGCGGCGCCTGGAGTTCTCCACAGGGCGAACTTAGCGCTTGATTTACCGACCGATCGGGCGGTTAATGGAGGGCATGACGAGTCCCGCTGAGCTCTACCAAGCCCACCGCGAGCTGCTGGACCGCGCCATCTCCGCGGCCGCGGCCCGCGACTACTGGTCGGCCTTCCCCGAGTCGCCCAGCAAGAAGGTGTATGGCGAGGAGGCCGCCCCCGCCGGTGACCGTGCCTTCACCGCCCTGCTGGGGCAGACCTTCCCGGTCGACGTGCCCGGTGCGGTGGGCACCGTCGCCACCGAGCGCTCGCCCTACGGTGTGGAGCTTGGTGTCAGCTACCCCAAGGCCGACCCGCACGCGCTGGTCGCCGCCGCCCGCGCAGCCACCCCCGGCTGGCGCGACATCGGCCCCGAGGGGCGTGCCGGAGTGGCCGCCGAGATCCTCACCCGGCTGCACGCCCGGGTCTTCGAGCTGGCCCACGCCGTCCAGCACACCACCGGCCAGGCCTTCGTGATGGCGTTCCAGGCCGGCGGCACCCACGCGCTCGACCGTGGGCTCGAAGCGGTCGCCTACGCGCTGTCCGCCACCACCCGGCTGCCCGCCCGCGCCGCCTGGAGCAAGGGCCCGCTGACCCTGGAGAAGACGGCGACGGTCGTCGGCCGCGGCGTCGGCCTGGTCATCGGCTGCACCACCTTCCCCACGTGGAACGGTTTTCCCGGCCTCTTCGCCAGCCTGGTCACCGGCAACCCGGTGATCGTCAAACCACACCCCGGCGCGGTCCTGCCGCTGGCCATCACCGTGCAGACCTGCCGTGCGGTGCTGACCGAGGCCGGGCTCAACCCCGACGTCGTCACGCTCGCCGCCGAGGAGCCCGGCGACGGCATCGCGGCCACCCTCGCCACCCACCCCGACGTGCGGATCGTCGACTTCACCGGGTCCAGCGAGTTCGGCGACTGGCTGGAGGCCAACGCCCGCCAGGCCGTGGTCTACACCGAGAAGTCCGGGCTCAACACGGTGGTCGTCGACTCCACCGGCGACTACCAGGGGCTGCTCGGCAACCTGGCGTTCTCGCTCTCGCTCTACAGCGGCCAGATGTGCACCACTCCACAGAACATCCTGGTTCCCCGGGCCGGCATCACCACCGAGAGCGGGTCCCGCAGCGCCGCCGAGTTCGGCGCTGACCTGGCCGCCGCCCTCGACCGGCTGCTCGGCGACCCGAAGCGGGCGGCCGGCACCCTGGGCGCGATCGTCAACGACGGGGTGTTCGGGCGGCTCACCGAGGCGGGCACCGCGCCGGGCGTCGTCCACCCGTCGGCGGAGGTGACCGACGAGCAGTTCCCCGGCGCCACCATCCGCACCCCGCTGGTGGTCCAGCTGGACGCCGCCGACGAGAAGACCTACACCCGGGAGTGGTTCGGCCCGGTGTCGTTCCTGATCACCACCGACTCCACCGAGCACAGTCTGCGCGTCTTCACCGAGACGGTCCGCGCACACGGGGCGCTGTCGGCACTGGTGCACTCCACGTCGCCCGAGGTGCTCGACGCGGCCCGGTCGGCGGCCCTCGACGCCGGGGTGCACCTCTCGGAGAACCTGACCGGCGGTGTCTTCGTGAACCAGACGGCCGCGTTCAGTGACCTGCACGGCACCGGCGCCAACCCGGCGGCCACCGCCTCACTGACCGACGACTGGTTCGTGGCCGGGCGGTTCTTCACCCTCCAGTCCCGCCGGCACGTGGAGCCGTCATGACCGCTCCCGGCTCCGCCGCTTCCGACTTCGCCGTCTTCGACGAGACCATCGCCCGCGACCAGCGGATCGAGCCGGCCGACGAGATGCCGGAGGGCTACCGCAAGACGATGGTCCGGCAGATCGCCCAGCACGCCCACTCGGAGATCATCGGCATGCAGCCGGAGGGCGACTGGATCACCCGGGCGCCCAGCCTGCGGCGCAAGGCGATCCTGCTCGCCAAAGTGCAGGACGAGGCCGGCCACGGGCTCTACCTGTATTCCGCGGCCGAGACCCTGGGCGCCGACCGGGGCGACCTCACCCGGCGGCTGATCGAGGGCCGGCAGAAGTATTCGTCGATCTTCAACTATCCGACGCTGTCGTTCGCCGACGTCGGGGTGATCGGCTGGCTCGTCGACGGTGCGGCCATCTGCAACCAGGTGCCGCTCTGCCGCAGCTCCTACGGGCCGTATGCCCGCGCCATGATCCGGATCTGCAAGGAGGAGTCGTTCCACCAGCGGCAGGGCTACGAGCTGCTGATGACCATGATGCGCGGCACCCCACAGCAGCAGGGCATGGTGCAGGACGCGGTGGACCGCTGGTGGTGGCCGTCGCTGATGATGTTCGGGCCGCCCGACGCCGCCTCACCCAACACCGCCCAGTCGATGGCCTGGAAGATCAAGCGGCACACCAACGACGAGCTGCGGCAGCGGTTCGTCGACATGAGCGTGCCGCAGGCCGCCGCCCTCGGCGTCACCCTGCCCGACCCGCAGCTTCGATGGAACGAGGAGCGCGGCCACCACGACTTCGGGCAGCCCGACTGGGACGAGCTGACACGCGTCATCTCCGGCGGCGGCCCGATGAACGAGGAACGCATCCGCCGCCGCCGCGAAGCCGACGAGTCCGGTGCGTGGGTGCGCGAGGCCGCCGCCGCCCACGCCGCCAAGGAGGCAGCCCGATGACCTCACACGAGTGGCCGCTGTTCGAGGTGTTCGTGCGGGCCAAGCGCGGGCTCAACCATGTGCACGTGGGCTCGCTGCGGGCCGCCGACCACGAGATGGCGCTGCACCACGCCCGTGACCTCTACACCCGGCGCAACGAGGGGGTCAGCATCTGGGTGGTGCGGTCGGACGCGGTCGTCGCCAGTGATCCGGCGGCCAAGGAGTCGTTCTTCGAACCCAGCGGCGACAAGGTCTACCGGCATCCGACGCACTACACCATTCCCGGTTCGGTTCCGCACATCTGAAGGGGGGACCGCCGTGGCTTTCGACGACGCGTACGACGCGCTCACCGACCACGAGGACGACGCCCGCTGGGCGTACGGCACCGGCTTCGAGGACCCGCTCGCCGGCGTCCCGGACGACCTGCCGGCCGGGGTGGACCCCGCCGACCTGGCCGGATACTGCCTGATGCTCGGTGACGACGCGCTGATCATGTCGCACCGGCTCCAGCAGTGGGTGACCCGCGCGCCCGAGCTGGAGGACGAGCTGGCCCTGGCCAACATCGCCCTCGACCTGCTCGGGCAGGCCCGGCTGCTGCTCACCCGGGCCGGCGCCGCCGAAGGCCGCGGCCGCGACGAGGACGACCTGGCCATGCGCCGGGGCCCCGCCGAATTCCGCAACGTCCTGCTCGCCGAGCGGGCCGACGACGACTTCGCGCACCTGGTGGCGCGGCTGTGCGTCTTCTCGGTGTGGCGGCTGGCCCTGCTCGACCGGCTCACCGCCTCCCGCGATCCGATGCTGGCGGCGATCGCCGGCAAGGGGGTGAAGGAGGTGACCTATCACCGGGACTACGCGGCGCAGTGGGTGGTGCGGCTCGGCGACGGGACCGCGTTGTCACACCAGCGGATGAGTGACGGTGTGCTGGCGGTGACGCCGTTGATCGGCCCGCTGTTTCAGGCACACCCCATCGAGGAACGGCTGGCGGCGGCCGGTGTCGCCGTCGACCCGGCAAGCCTGCGCGACGATTTCCAGCAGGTGTGGGAGTTCGTGTTGACCACGAGCGGTCTTTCCGGTCCGCCCGTGCCGCCTCCCGGGTCGCCTCCCGCGTCGCTGTCGCCTCCCGCGCCTCCCGCGTCGCTGTCGCCTCCCGCTGGGCGGTCTGGGGAGCACACGCCGGCGCTCGCGGCGATCCTTGACGAGATGCAGGAGACGGCGCGGACGGTTCCCGGGGGTGTGTGGTGAACGCGGCCGACGTCGTCGGGGCCGTCACCGACCCGGAACTGCCCATGATCACTCTGACCGAGCTGGGCATCGTCCGCGAGGTCCGGCAGGACGGCGCCGGAGTGGTCGTGACGATCACCCCGACCTTCTCCGGCTGCCCCGCGATGGAGTCGATCCGCACCGACATCCGGCGGGCGCTCGGGCGGGCCGGGTTCGAGGCGGTCGAGGTGCGGACCGTGCTGGCGCCCGCCTGGACCACCGACTGGATCAGCGAATCCGGCAGGCGCAAACTCGCCGCGGCGGGCATTTCCCCACCTGGACCGGCCCCTCAGCGCGGCACCGGGCCGATCCCGCTCACCCTCGGCGTCCGCCCGGCGCGCGTCGCCCGTCCGGCAGAGGTCGCCCGTCCGGCAGACGCCGGTCGATCGGCAGGTGGCGCTCGCCCGGCAGAGGTCGCTTGGCAGGCAGGCAGCGCCCGTCCGGCAGACGTCGCTTGGTCGGCAGACGTCGCTTGGTCGGCAGGCCTTGTCGGGCCGGTGGATGTCGCCTGTCCCCGCTGCGGCGCCCCCGAGACCGAGCAGCTTGCCGCGTTCGGTGCCACTGCCTGCCGGGAGTTGCGCCGATGCCTTGCCTGCCGGGAACCGTTCGAGCACATGCGGGAGATCTGAGATGGGCTTTCATCCGCTCCGGGTCGCCGCCGTCGACAGGTTGTGCGCCGACGCCGTCGCGGTGACCTTCGACGTGCCGGCCGAGCTGGCCGACCGCTTCCGGTTCCGGCCCGGGCAGTCGCTCACCGTGCACCGTGCCGGGGAACGGCGCACCTACTCGATCTGCGCCCCGGCCGGCGCCCCACCACGCATCGGCGTCCGGGAGGTGCCCGGCGGCGCCGTCTCGTCCTGGATCGTGCGCGACCTGCGGGCCGGTGACCTGGTCGAGGTGGCGCCACCCGCCGGGAGGTTCACCCCCGGCCCCGCCGCCGAGGGCCGGCACGTGCTGATCGCCGCCGGCTCCGGGATCACTCCGGTGCTGTCCATCGCCGCGACCCTGCTGAGGCGGCCGGATACCGAGGTCACCCTGCTGTACGGCAACCGCCGTGCGGACACGGTGATGTTCGCCGAGGAACTGTCCGACCTGAAGGACACCCATCCCGGCCGGCTCGAACTCGTGCACGTGCTGTCCCGCGAACCGCGCGAGGCCGAACTGTTCAGCGGCCGTCTCGACGCCGGGCGGCTGCGTCAGATCCTGCGGTCACTGATCGACGTTCCGGCGGTGCGGCACTGGTGGCTGTGCGGGCCGTACGGGATGGTCGTCGACGCGACCACCGTCCTCACCGAGCACGGGGTGCCCGGCTCACGGGTGCACCGGGAACTGTTCTGGGTCGACGAAGCCCCACCACCGCCGGTCCGGCCAGCCGTGGCCGGCGGGCCGTCCTGTGAGGTGACGGTGGTGCTCGACGGGCGCAAGACCAGCGTCGCCGTCCCGGACGGGGTCACCCTGCTCGACGGGGCCCAGCGGGTCCGGCCCGACCTGCCGTTCGCCTGCAAGGGCGGGGTGTGCGGGACATGCCGGGCCCGGGTCACCGACGGCACCGTGACCATGCGGCGCAACTTCGCGCTGGAGGACGGCGAGGTCGCGGCCGGGTTCGTCCTCACCTGCCAGAGCCTGCCGACGTCACCCAAGGTGGTGGTCGACTTCGACCAGTGAAAACTCGGTGTCGCGTGGCATGAGGCGCGGGGCAGAATCGCGCGGGTGCGGATCAGAGCGGCTCGTGGCGACGAACTCGAAGTCTTCCAAGCCGTCGAACGGGCCGCGGGGGAAGCCTTCCGTGGCATCGGGATGCCGGAGATCGCCGATGACGAGCCGTTGGCTGTCGGCGTACTCGCGGAGTATGTGCGCGGTGGACGGGCGTGGGCCGCTGACGACGGGGGAGGGGCGGTCGGATACCTGATCGTCGATCTTGTCGATGACGGTGTCCACATCGAGCAGGTGTCGGTGCATCCGCGGTGTGCGCGGCGGGGTGTGGGGCGGCTGCTCATCGAGGAGGCCGCCGGGTATGCGGCTCGGATCGGGGCGTCCCGGGTCACCCTGACCACGTTTGCTGAGGTGCCGTGGAATGCGCCCTATTACCGGCGGTGTGGGTTCACGGTTCTGCCGGACGAGGCGATCGGGGTGGGGTTGCGGGCTGTTCGGGAGCATGAGAGGGCTGTCGGATTGGATCGGTGGGTGCGGGTTTGCATGGAGCGGCACGTTTCAGGACAGAACCACAAAGACTGAAATTTGGTACTTTTAGGCTTTTCCGGGGCAGGATGAGTGCTTTGGGCATCCGGTGACGGGAGAACGCGATGAGGTCTCGGCCATTCCACGCCATCAGCTCGGGGATCGCCGTGGCGGTGCTGAGCGCTTCCCCGGCGGTGGCCTCGGCGCGGGACCTGCCGTTTCGGCTGGCGGTGCCCGGGGTCGGCGTCACCGGCGTTTACGAGATCTCCCGAAGCACCTCGGTGATCCGGCGAGGAGTGAAAGGGAAGAGCGATCCCGGGCTGGTGGTGAATCTCAAGGTCACCGGGAGTACCCGTTGCGGGGTGCTGCAGATGACCACCAACGGGCCGGCTGATGGGATCGAGTGGTACACGTTCGCGGTCCTCTGCAAGCCCGGCACGGCCACCATCCGGACCGAGGCGACCCGGCTGCCGTGGAGCCTGGGCACGTTGCCGTCGGTGCGGGTGTGCAACGGACTGAGCCCGGCCCTGGCCGAAGGCGACGAGTGCGACACGTTCGAGCCACCGCGCGGTTCCTGACCGCCCGTCTCACGTCACGGCGTCCGACCTCCGTTCGTGTGCCGACTTGCGGCTCGAATCGAGCCGCAAGTCGGCACACGCGCTGACCTCGGCCATGGAAGCATCTAGATGCCTAGCTTCTCGCAGAGGTCCCAGTACTCTTCCAGGGCTTCGGGGGTTCTGCGATGGTCGGCCAGACCGACCGTGTCGAACTCGTCTCTGCCCCGGGTGCGTTGGACGCCGAGTGCTCGGAGGGCGCTGTTGACGTCGCGTACCTCCGGGTGGCGGTGGCCGTCGCTCCAAGCGGTGGCCCACTGGCTGCCGGTGCCGCCGAAATAGTCGGTCATGATCAGGGCGAACGCCGGTGGCCTGCGGGCTGTCAGCGCGGCGGCCAAGTCGGCGATCACACCCTCCCTCGGGAACACGGGTGGGAAGTCTTCGGGGGCTTCCAACGCCGTACCGGCGCGTCGTTGATGTTGCTGGTAGGTCGTGTAGGCGGCATTCAGATGGACCAACCGGATGCCGTGGCCGAGCGGCTCGCCGGTGACGCCCCACTCGCGGGCCACGGCCTCGTCGAACGGCTCCGCCACGATCAACGCGGTGATGTTGTGTCCCATGCGCACATCCTCCACGTCCGCGCCGCTGGTGGAAGTGGATGAGCGCCGTGGAAGGCCCGGAGCGGCGGGGGAGTGGGTCGGCGCGCCGCGGAAGGCCGGGGGTGGTGGGGGAGGGAGTGGGTCGGCGCGCCGCGGGAGGCCGGGGGCGGCGGAGCGCCCTGGGAGACGCTCCGCCGCCTGGAATCAGGGCTGGGCCAGGGCGAAGATCTGGCTCTCCGGTGGGCCGCCGGCCGGTGTGAAAGTGACCGTATCGATGGTGAGCACGGTGAAGCCATGGTTTTTCAGGACCTCGGCCAGGCCCGCCTCCGGATAGCCGGAGACGGTGACCGGTACGCCCATGAACTCGGCCGGCGCACCGTCGGCGTCGAAGTCGACCATGCCGATGGCCAGGTAGCCGCCCGGCTTCAGCCAGCCCCTGATCCTGTCGAGGGTCTGTTCGATGCCGGCCCGGCTGAGCATCAGCAGGGAGAAGAAGGCGGTGACCGCCTCGAAACTGCCGTAGTCGGCGGGCAGCTCGGCGAAATCGGCGTGCACGAACGTGGCGGCGGGCACCTGGGCGCGGGCCAGCGCCAGCATGCGCTCGGAGATGTCCACACCGACCACCTGGTGATCGGATTCGGTCAGTCGCTGGGCGGTGGGTACGCCGGAACCACAGCCCAGGTCGAGCACCGTACTCCCGGCCGGGAGCAGGCCGGCGACCCGGTCGACGAGAGCGTTCTGGAACGGGTTCTGGCTGTGTTCGCCCTGGTAGAAATCGGCTAGTTGATCGAAAACCTCCATCGCCGGACCGTACACTGTGGAGGCTCTCGGTCAGAGGAGGCGGGTGACCCGTTCCGCCGTGATCAGTTCGTCCAGCCCGGACCGGTCCAGGTTCGCGCCGACCACGATCGACGCGCCGGCCGTCAACGGGGCCATCAGCCAGATCATCGGCTCCTCACAGGCCGTGGCGTCGACAAGCACCCGGTCACCGGCGGTGATGCCGCGAGCCGAGGCCACCGTCGCGGCCGCCACGCCGTACTCACCGAAAGTCGTGCCGTCGACCGTCGCCGCCTCGCCCACCGCAACCCCGTCGCGAGGCGGCGCGGCACCGAGATGCGCGCGGGCCGCGGCCGGAAAATCCCGATAACCATGAGGTACGTCCGGAGAAGCGCCACCACCCGGCGCCAGCCCCAGCACGAACTGGAACCGCGCCGACGGCACATCCTCCAGCCAGCTGCCGACCCGCCGCCGCTCCACGAACGTCACATCCAGCTCGGCGTCCGGCTGGGCGGCGAACCCGCTGGACAGCCCGGCGGTGCTCCACGCCTGGAACGAGACCTCGATCCCGGCCGCCCACGCCCCCAGCAGCACCACCGCCGTCTGCCAGTGCGGCGGCAACAGCACACCGGCCCGGCTGCCGCGCCGCAATCCGCACTCGCCGGACAGTAGCGAAGCCGTCGCCGCGACCCAGACTCCCAGGTCAGTGGAGGTGAGAACGGTCCGCTCGCCGGTGGCGCCGTCGATGTAGGTGATCAACTGCTCGCTCATCGCGCACTCACTCTAACGGTGTCGCCACCGCCCGCGGAATCACTCCTTCGAGGGTGTTCAGGCGGCCCGGAGCAGGTGCCGTTCGCGAGCCTCCGAGGCGTATCGGGCCAGCAGGTGCACCGTGCGCGGCCCCGCCTCGCCGTCCACCGGCAGACCGGTCCGAGCCTGGAAGTAGCGGACCGCCCCGGCGAGTTCCGTGTCGTCCGGCCCGACCCGCACCCCGAGGTCGGCGAACAGGTCACGCAACTCGCCCGGGTCGGCCGGCGGAACCTGCGCCGGCCACCCGATCAGTCCACCGACCGCGTCCCCGACCAGGCTGAGCATTCCTCGTGCGGACATCCTGACCTCCCGTTCTGCTCTGGTTCACCCAGCATCGCGGCGGGAGCTGTGCCGGACATCTGCCCATCGTCTCCAAACCCTGTGCATCGCTGCGACTTTCGGCCGACCCCCGCCTGCGCCTCCCCCGCCTGCGCCTCCCCCGCCTGCGCCTCCCCGGACCGCCCGTGCCGGTTCCGTCCGTGCCGCTTTTTGGTGCTTGGCGGGCCGGAACGCGGCACGCGGGCTGGTCGGCTGCCGGTCAGGTCACTGGGCGCAGAGGTTCGAGCGGGCCAGCTTGATCAGGTCGCGGGCCTCGGAATCGGCCAGACCGTATTCGCCCAGCTCCTCGACGACCTCACGGCGCGGATTCCCGGCGGCGAGGGATGCGCACGCCTGACCGCCCATCTCGGTGATCTCCTCGTTGCGCAGGTCCATCGCGAACTCCGGCATCCCACCCCGAACCGAATCCAGGAACGAGACATCCGTCGGTCCGGTCTCCTGCGGCTCGTCCGGTTCATCCGTTCCGTCGGAATCGAGTGGTGTCACGAAGCCGGCGTCCGGTTCGGCAGCGAGCGGTGTCTCCCCCTCGCTGGTCACGGATGGTGCAGGCGATGCGGTCACGGTGGGCGACGGACCGGGTTCCCGCCATTGCGGTACGGGGTCCGGGCCCCCACACCCCGCCAGCACCGACACAGCCATCGTCCCGGTCAACGCCACGAGTCCAAGCCTGTTCAACGACCCCTCCTGAGGTACGGCGTCCCGCCTGTCCGGCGCGACCACCGGTTCACTGGTGATCGACGGGAGCGTGTTCGCGTCCCGGCGTTTCGGTGGGGGTGTGCCGAACGGCGTAGCCGTCGTGTCGTCATACAGTCGCCCGCGCCCGCTGCCCGCGCCCGCAGCCCTCGCTGGCAGTGCGCGTCCGAGGTTCGGTTTCGCGTGCGCCTTCGAGGTCCGCATCCGAGGTTCGGGCCGGCAGCGGGTATCCGCTGTCCGAGGCCGTAGTTCGCGTCCGCAGCGGGCGGTTCGAGGGGATTGTCCGGCGGCTGCTTGCGGGGTTGTCAGGGGCGGAACGTCGGCATGGGTCCGGCGATCGTCGGTCCGAAGGGAAGGCGTTCCACCGTCGGCCGAGGTCTGCCGATCCGGGACAGCGCCACGCTTGCGGGAGCCGTCGTCCGGGGAGCCGCACCCTCCGGGGTCGCGTTTCCAGGGGCCGCGCTCGGGAGTGCCGCGTTTGTGGCGGGCGCACCTTCGGGAACGGCGTCTTCGAGGGCCGTCCTCCTAGTCCTGGAAGCCGTGTTCCTGCTGGTCGCACCCGCTGGGGGCGCACTCGTGCGGGGCGTTGCCGCGGGAAGGGCGCTGTTCCGGGGAGTGCGGGCGGAGGTGCGCAGTGACGGGAACATGATCTGAAACCCGGCTGGGAGGCGGCTGGGAGGTTGGTCCGGGAAGGCTGTGCGAAAACGGCGTTCGGAAGCGTTGGAGCGGCTTGCGGTGGGGAGAAAGAACGTTCGTTCTACGGATGGGGGACCGGCCGACGGTGCTCGGTTGAGGGTGGCCCGAGCGTCGGGAACCGCGGTCGGGGCCGTATCGAGGGCGGAGTCGGGAACAACGGTGGGAGCTGTGTTCAGGGCAGAGTGCGGAACTGCGTGGGGGACAGCTTGGGGACCTGTCCTGAGCGCAGCGTGCGGGACCGGTGTGGGGAGAGCGTGGGGGAGCTCGGGGGGAAGCACCCGGACGACCTTAGACATCGTGGGCGCGGATGGGGGGTGCCGCGCCGGAGGTACCCGGACGGGGTACCTCGGGGCACAGGCAAGTCACAGACGGCTCACCGCGTTCCAACAACGTCGGGGAGCACTGTCGTTGGCATGACGGACCTGATGACGCGCCCCGGTGTGAACGAGCATGACGACGAGCAGGGCTACGGCCGCTTCGGGGCTGGGCCGTACCAGCGGGGGGAACGGGTCACCTTCGACCTGCCGCCCACCTACGGGCCTCCCGCCGTGGTGACCGCCCCTCGTGATCCGCGGTGGGCCAAACGGATCGCCGGAGGTGCGGCCGTGCTGGCGCTGATCGTCGGCGGTGGGGGCACCGGGGCGGTTCTCGTCGAGAACCATCTCAGCGGGCAGCCCGCTCAGGCCGCCGTCGCCGGGGCCACGATCAGTGAGGGCGGCGATCTGGCGCCGATCGTGGCGAAGGTGCAGCCCAGCGTGGTGACCGTGCTCGTCGACGGCAACCGGGCGTCGTCGCTCGGGTCGGGGGTCGTGTTGAGTTCCGACGGGCTGGTCCTCACCAACAACCATGTCATCGCATCGGACGGCAGCGTCAGCGTCCGGCTGTCCAGCGGGCAGACCGCGCCCGCCTCGGTCGTCGCCACCGATCCCACCCATGATCTGGCGCTGGTTCAGGCGACCGGACTGTCGGGGCTGACACCGGTCACGTTCGCCACCGACGACTCGGTGGCGGTCGGTGACACCGTGCTGGCCTTCGGCGCCCCGCTCGGGCTGGAGGGTACGGTCACCTCCGGCATCGTCTCGGCCCTCAACCGAAGCCTGGACACCGGTGACGAGAAACTGACCGGCCTCCTGCAGACCGACGCCGCCATCAACCAGGGCAACTCCGGTGGCGCCCTGGTCGACATGTCCGGCCGGGTGGTCGGCATCAACGTGGCCATCGCGACGACCGGCCAGAGCAGCGGCAGCGTCGGCCTCGGGTTCGCCATCCCCGCCGACACCGCGGTCGGTGTCATCCGCCAGCTCCAGTCCCAGCTCTGACCGGCCGGGGGCGGACAGCAGCGACGCGGGTGAGGCCAGGCGCCGAGACCACCGCCCGGCAGTGGCGCGACCGCGACGTCCCCGACCTCAGCATCATGCGCGTGACGCTGGACCAGGGGGGCTGACAAGAATACGGAGCGTCAGAGTACGGCGCGGAACTCCGGCCAGTGGCCCCAGAACCGCTCGACCTCTTCGATCACGTTCTGCAGCCGGTCGGCGACCTCGCGCGGGACCGGGGTGCCGTCGTCCCAGCGCGGGGCGCTCGGCAGGTAGTAGAGGCCGCCGCGGACGCCCGGCTCCACGCCGAGGGTCAGCACGTGGCCGTCCACCTCGAACTGTGTCGCGAACCGGCGGCTGCGCAGGATCGCGCCGGAGTGGTGGCGGGCTTCCCGGGGCTGGAGCGCCTGGACCGTCATGACCGTCTCCTCAGAAATGAGCCTGGTGACAGTGAGTACGCTTCCGGCGAGTGGGACGTTCAGTATCTCGCGGGGTTTTTCGGTGACGGAACGCTCAAGCCCGGCACGGGCGCCGCGGTCGTGGGGGATCGCAGCGGCGGCAGGTTAGTCAGGGGACTCGCCCGGCTCGTACCGGAAAAGGTGTTTGTTGGGGGAACGGGCCGCGAGGGTGAAGGCCGGCGTCTCCACCACCTCGATTCCGGCCGCGACGAGCAGGGCCACGCCCTCGCAGGTGACGAAGAGGTCCGGTTCGTGCCAGGCGATCACCACGCGGGGGACGCCGGCCGCGATGATCAGACCGGTGCAGGTGGCGTGCGGACGGCTGGCGCGTTTCGAACAGGGCTCCAGTGTGCTGTAGACGGTCGCGGTACGCAGCGCGGCCCGGTCGGTGACCCTGCTCAGCGCGGACTCCTCGGCGTGCACATGCGGATCTATGTCGCGGGACCAGCCGTCGGCCAGCAGGGTGCCGTGACCGTCGACGATCACCGCGCCGACCGAGAACGCGGATTCCGACGGCGGGCAGCGGCCGGCCAGCTCGACCGCGCGACTCATCCACCGGTGATCGTCCATCGTGCTCCCCGTGCGAGACGTGCGAGACGTGCGAGACGTGCGCCAGAACCCTACCGGGCCAGGCGGGCCATCGAGCGCAGGTACCGGCCGGTCGCCAGCTCCTGGGCGAGTGACGTCAGCGGGCCGCCGAGCCGGGCGATCGTGGACGCCGGGCGGGAGAACGCGGTGATCCGGAACCGGACCGCGCCACCGCTGGTCAGGTGCAGCACGAACGCCTCCTCACCGGACTCCGGATGGCCGGGCAGGGTGCCGTAGGCGAAACCCCGCCGGTCCGGCTGGTCGATCCGGTACACCACACGGCACGGCGCGGTGACCGCGAACCGGCCGAACCCGATCCGGATCACCACCGGCAGCCCGGGGACGGCCGGCCGCTCGGCGACCACCCCCAGACCGGCACCCCGGTGCATCCGCCAGCCGAACAGCGCGGTGGACGCCCGGTCGAACGTCTCCGGCCCCTCGCCGATCCGGACGTCACGGAGCACGTGCCGATAGCCGGGCGGCAGTGGAGCGTCCCGGGTGGCGCCGGTCTCGGCGTACGTGAAAGGGGCGTTGAGCAGCATCGACCTCAGAGTAGACGAGATCTTCCAGGGTGCTTGCGCATTGATCGACTTCATCAGGTCATTGCGGCGGCGGGTGCCGCCCGAGAACAATGGCGGGACGGTGAACCGGAGAGAGATCGAGATGGTTATGACAGTCGGTGACGCAAAGCACGACTGACGCGAGGGGCGCGGGGATGGAACCGCTCGGCAGGGAATACCTGTTGCACGAGGAGATCGGTCGCGGTGCGATGGCGATGGTCCGGCGGGCCACCAGCCGGCACGGCGGCCCGCCACTGGCCGCGAAACTGCTGCGGCCCGAGCTGGCCGGCGACCGCCGGGTCCGCGAGCTGTTCCTGCGCGAGGAGGCCGCGCTGCGGGCCCTCGACCATCCGGCCGTGGTCCGGCTGCGTGATCTGATCGTCGAAGGCGGCACGCTCGCCCTGGTGATGGAGTTCGTGGACGGGCCCAACCTGCGCCGTTACCTGACCATGCGCGGCGGCCGGCTCACCCCCGGCGAGGTCGTCACCATCGCCGCGCAGACCGCCGCCGCCCTGGCCGCCGCCCACGAGCGCGGTATCGTCCACCTCGACCTCAAGCCGGAGAACATCCTGGTCCGGCAGGGCTCCACACCGCCCGACATCCGGGTCTCCGACTTCGGCGTGGCGGTGCTGCTCAACGACACCGATCATATTGCGTACGGGGGAACGCCCGGCTACACCGCACCGGAGATCTTCCAGGGCGGGCAACCCACCCCGGCCGCGGACGTGTGGTCGCTCGGGGTGCTGCTGCTGGAGATGACCACCGGGCACCCGGCCGGGGACCCGTCGACGCTTCCCGGACCGCTCGGCCCGGTGGCCCGCGACTGCCTCGCCGCCGATCCCCGGCACCGCCCGCCGGCCCGCCGGGTCGCCGCCTATCTGCAGCAGTTCGCCTCGGCGGTCCGGCCGTCCAGCGCGCCGCCGGCGGCCGTGCCCGATCCGACCCCGTTCGGCGGTGACGTCGAGCCGACGACCCTCGCCCTCGGGTTCCCGCCGCCGGAGCTGCCGCAGCCGACGTTCCCGCCACCGGCCCCGCCTCAGCCGCCCCGGCCCGCGTTCGGCGCTCACTATCAGCCGCCGGCCCGCCGTTCGGGCCCCCGTTCCGTGCCGCCGAGCCCCGCCCGGCGGGACACGATCGGCAGCTGGGCCGGGCAGATGCCGGACAGCGGTGCGCACCAGCCCCCGCCGGCCCGGCCCCGGCGTAAAGCCCGGTGGCGGACCGGGCCACTGGTCACCCTCGGGCTGGGCGCGCTGGCCGCCGCCGTGGTCGCCGGGGTCACCGTGTCCGCTGCCGCCGGGGAACGCGCCGGCAACCTGGTCACCCAGGTGAGCATGCCGCCGCCGGTGTCCCCGGTGGAGGCCGATCCGTCGGTGTCCGGTTCGCCGCGGGCGCCGGCCACCCTGCCGCCGACCAGCGACGTCGCCCTGCCGCCGCTGAACACGCCGAGCGCCGAACGGCTGCGGGTCACCATGGCCGGCAAGGTCGACGACGCCGGCACCCTGGCGATCTCGATCCGGGACGGGGCGGCCATCGCGTACGTGTGCGACGGCGACCGCCTCGAATCCTGGCTGAAGGGCACCGCCAAGAACGGCCTGCTCAATCTGACCGGTAAGAACAACACCAGGATCACCGGCCTGTTCGACGCCACCCGTGCCGCTGGGGAGATCACCGTCGAGGGGAGGACGCACCGCTTCGAGATCGGTGTGGTCCGCAAACCGTCCGGCCTCTACCGGCTGGCCAGCCGGGTCGGCACCGCCAAGGTCAACGGTTCGTGGATCGTCCTGCCGGACGGCCGCCAGGTCGGGGTGCTGCTCCGCGACGAGCAGCCCGGCCCGGCACCCACCCTGGACCTCACCAACCGCAGCGCCGTCGTCGACGGTCAGGTGCTGACCGGTGCGACCACCATCGACGTGGACACCGGGGAGGGATTCTGATCCGGCCCCGAGTCTGGCTGCCCGCGGTCGCCGGGATCGGCGTGGTGGTCGCCCTGGGCGTCTACGGGCGCCTGCACGAGCCGGTCGTCACCGCCGACGTCGGCGGATTCCTGCGGATCCAGACCCTGAAGGTGTGGCTGGCCACCGCGGTCGCCGGCCTGCTCGCGGTCCAGCTCCTCACCGCCCTCGCGGTGTACGGGGTACTGCCCAGCGGTTCCTGGGTCTCCGGGGTGCACCGCTGGACCGGACGGCTCGCCCTGCTGCTGTCGGTGCCGGTCGCGGTGCACTGCCTCTACACGTTCGGGTTGCGGTCGGACACCCCGCGGGTGCTGGCGCATTCGGTGTTCGGCTGCCTGCTGTACGGCGTGTTCGTCACCAAGATGCTGCTGCTCAGCCGCCCGGGGGAGAGCCGCGGTTGGGGCATCCCGCTGGCCGGTGGGGTGGTGCTGGTGGCGGTGGCCGGGCTGTGGGCGACCTCAGCCCTCTGGTTCTTCACCACCATCGGCACCACCTGGTAGACCGTTCAGAGGTTCTTGAGCATGTCCTCGAAGTTCGCGGTGAGCGCGAACGGGTCGGTGACCACGGCCGGCTCCCGGCGTTCCACCTCGCGGGCCAGCTCGGCGGCGGCCCGGTCGATGCGGCCGCGCAGCGGGCCCTCGACCGAGTTGGCGCCCCAGTCGTCGCTGGCCGCGAAGACCGAGGTCGGGATGATCGCCGCCCGCAGGTAGGAGAAGAGCGGGCGCAGCGCGTGCTCCAGCACCAGCGAGTGGCGGGCGGTGCCGGCGGTGGCGGCCAGCAGGACCGGCTTGTCGATCAGGGCGTCCTTGTCGAGGACGTCGAAGAACGACTTGAACAGTCCGCTGTAGCTGGCCGAGAACACCGGGCTGACCGTGATCAGCGCGTCGGCGGCGGTGACCGCCTCCTGGGCCTGCTTCAGCTCCGGCTTGGCGAACCCGGTCAGCATGTTGTCGGTGATGTCGTGGGCCAGGTCGCGCAACTCCACGACCTGGACGTCGAGGCTGACACCGAGCTGGCCGGCGGCCCGCACCGCCGCCGCCGACAGCTGGTCGGCGAGCAGGCGGGTGGACGACGGCTGGCTCAGGCCCGCGCTGATCACGACGAGCTTGCGCTGTTTCATGCCGTCACTTCTTCCTTGGCGTCACGCGCCGCGAGCAGGGAGGCGTGGGTGGGGGCGTCCGGCACGTGGGCCGGCTTGAGCGCGGCGAACTCCTTGCGCAGCACCGGGACGACCTCGCCGCCGAGCAGGTCGAGCTGTTCGAGGACGGTCTTGACCGGCAGGCCGGCGTGGTCCATCAGGAACAGCTGGCGCTGGTAGTCGCCGACGTACTCCCGGAAGCCGAGGGTCTTGTCGATGACCTGCTGCGGGCTGCCCACGGTCAGCGGCGTCTGGCTGGTGAAGTCCTCCAGCGACGGGCCGTGGCCGTAGACCGGGGCGTTGTCGAAGTAGGGCCGGAACTCCTTGACCGCGTCCTGGCTGTTCTTGCGCATGAACACCTGGCCGCCGAGACCGACGATGGCCTGGTCGGCGGAGCCGTGGCCGTAGTGCTCGAAGCGCTGCCGGTAGAGGCCCACCATCTGCTGGGTGTGCGACGCCGGCCAGAAGATGTGGTTGGCGAAGAAACCATCCCCGTAGTACGCGGCCTGCTCGGCGATCTCCGGCGAACGGATCGAGCCGTGCCAGACGAACGGCGGGATCTCGTCGAGCGGGCGCGGGGTGGAGGTGAAGCTCTGCAGCGGGGTGCGGAACTTGCCCTTCCAGTCGACGGTGTGCTCACGCCACAGCTTGTGCAGCAGCGAGTAGTTCTCGATGGCCAGCGGGATGCCGGCGCGGATGTCCTTGCCGAACCACGGGTAGACCGGGCCGGTGTTGCCGCGGCCCAGCGTCAGGTCGACGCGGCCGTCGGCGAGGTGCTGGAGCATCGCGAAGTCCTCGGCGATCTTCACCGGGTCGTTCGTGGTGATCAGCGTGGTCGCGGTGCTGAGCTGCAGGGTCGTGGTCTGCGCCGCGATGTACGCCAGGGTGGTGGTCGGCGAGGACGAGAAGAACGGCTCGTTGTGGTGCTCACCGAGCGCGAAGACGTCGAGGCCGACCTCCTCCGCGTGCTTGGCGATGGTGACGATGTCCTTGATGCGCTGCGCCTCGGTGGGGGTCCGGCCGTTGGTCGGGTCCGTCGTGATGTCGCTGACGCTGAAGATTCCGAACTGCATGACCGGCTCCTGCACTCTCCGCCGGGGTTCTTGCTTCCCGGACGCCCCGTACAACCTCTTTGACGGCGCAACTATTTCAGATTCAAAGAACCTTCGCTGCGGCGGGGGTCACAACCGCCCGGCGATCAGCAACATCGGCACGAGGACGACGGCCAGCCCCGCGCCTACCACAGCCACAAGGTGTCGACGAGGGCGAGAACGACCATGCCGGCCAGGGTGACGGCTGCCGGGAACGGGACCCGGGCCCGCCTCAACGCGATGCTCGAAAAGATCACGCGGGTCAGCGCCGCCGGCATCCACCACGCCACGTCATTCACCGGGGGACGCTTTTGATGTTCGGGCGGTGGATCTTGACGCGCTCAATTCGTTGACCAGGTATCCGTCGATTCCGAGTTATCAAGCGCCCGATCCGCGCACCGGTGGTCTCAGCGGTCTCGGTGACCTCGCTGACCTCGCTGACCTCGCTGACCTCGCTGACCTCGCTGACCTCGCTGACCTCGCTGGTCGCGGTGGCCGTGGTGGCTTCGGCGGTTGCGGTGGTTGCGGTGGCCGTGGTGGCTTCGACGGTTGCGGTGGTTGCGGTGGTTGCGGTGGTTGCGGTGGTTGCGGTGGTTTCGGTGGGTAGAACGTTCTGTTCACCGGGACCGTCGACGGCAGTGAGAAGGTCGACGGCAGCAACGCCCGGATCATCGTGCTTCCCGACGCCTCCTACCTGCTCGGCTCCCGCGAGGAACTGCTCTGCGCCCAGGGTGACCTGATCGGCAACCCGGCCCTCGGCATCGTCGCCCCACCTGCGTGTTGACCTGGTCTAGCGGCTGACCTGGCCGGTGCAGCGGATCCCGGCGTGGCGGGAGTGCGGCGGCCAGGGCCGGCTGACCGAGGAGCGGTTGCGGGCGACCGGCCTGGAACTGGCCCCGCGACTGTTCACGTGAACCCCACCGAACTGCCCCGGGATGTCGACGGCATGCACGCGTTCCTCGGGGAGTGCCTGCTGTAGACCCTGGTGGCGCTGGACGACCGGACCCTGGTCGCGCTGGACGACAGCGGTCAGGGTGCTACCGAGGGCATCGTGCTGCGTGCCGGTGACCGCTCGGTGATCGGCAAGCTTCGATTCCAGGACTGCGAGCGGACCCGAAAGCGCAAATCCTCCTGACGCGCGACCGCTCACGTCACCGCTCCGGCTCCGCGTAGCTGGACAATCCGGACATGCTAATCATGCTGTTCACGGCGTTGCTGGCCGTCACCACGACGGAATCGGCGGTGCTGGCCGCCCCATCGACGGAACCAGTGCCGCTGGCCGTCCCCGCGACGGAATCAGTGCCGCTGGCCGCCTCAGAGGCGGAATCAGTGCCGCTGGCCGCCCCAGAGGGGGAATCAGTGCTGGTGGCCGCCTCAGGGGCGGAATCGGTATCGTCGGCCGTCCCCGCGGCGGAATCGGCGCTGTGGGCCGCTCCCACAGCCGAACCGCTGCTGCGGTTCGATGACACCCAGTACGACTCGCCGGGCAAGGACGATCGCTCGGCGGCCAGTCTCAACGCCGAGTGGATCAGGCTGATCAACACCGGGAAGGCGCCGGTGCGCCTGAAAGGCTGGTCGGTAGAGGAGTCGCAGGGCCGGGTGTACACCTTCGGCAACGTGGTCATCCCCGCCAACCGCAAGATCACCCTGCACACCGGCCCGGGCGCCGACACTGCCACCGACCTGTACTGGAACAGCGGCAACTACATCTGGAACAACACCGGTGACCAGGCCACCCTGCGCGACCCGGCCGGCCGTGTTCACGACCTGTGCGGCTGGGGCTACCTGAACGGCCGTACCCACGTCCCCTGCTAGCCTCCCGCGCACCTCGGCGGTGTGTGCGCTGGCACGGAGGCCCGCGGCCCGTCCCGAGACCACGATCCGGCAATCGTGCGGCCCCATCGGCGTCCGGGCACCC
This sequence comes from Actinoplanes sp. G11-F43, assembly GCF_050589265.1. Lineage (NCBI taxonomy): Bacteria > Bacillati > Actinomycetota > Actinomycetes > Micromonosporales > Micromonosporaceae > Actinoplanes > Actinoplanes sp. G11-F43. The sequence goes on along the minus strand of NZ_JBNZCE010000028.1, from coordinate 109,255 downwards.
GCCAGCGCATGCATGTCGCGATCGTGCTCTCCGGACGGGCCGCGGGCGTCATCCGTGGACGGGGCCGGCTTCCCGCGAAGGCGACCTGGTGACCGACCCGCGCGAGAGCCGCACCGGGATGCCCGCGCGAACGATGCCCGCGCGAACGATGCCCGCGCGAACGATGGCCGCGTACGAACGGTGGGGGTGTGCGCCTGAGGGGTTCCGTGTGGTCTGGCCGGGGGTCAGGCCGGCGGGCCGGCTATCAGCAGGGCGGAGACGGCCAGCCAGGCTATGTGCCAGGCCTGGTCCAGTTCGAAGAGGCCGGTGCCGGGTCCGCTCGTCGTCGCGCCGGCGGGGCGGACCACGCCCACGTGATCCATGTAGCCGCCTCGGCCCAGCAGGCGGCCCAGGCGGATCAGCGGGGTGCGGAGGTCGGCGATGAAGTGGGTGACCGCGTTCAGAGCGATGCCGGCGATCAGCCACGCGGGCTCGAACGGCAGGCGTAGCCACCAACCGGCGGCCAGCAGGAAGAGGGTGGTGGTCAAGGTCCAGGACGCCACGTGTTTGGCGCAGTGCCACAGGGCCTTGCGCCGGTCGCAGTCGGCGGTGTCCAGGCCCTTGCCGTAGGCCTGGCCGCTCGTCTGCACCCAGTGGTCGCCGATGTAGTGGCCGGCCAGCATCACACCGAACGCCACCGCGGCGATGACCGCCCTGACCAGATCCTCGTCCTGCATGCGCGGTCCACCTTCTGCCCGAGAGTGCCGTCTCCGTACCCACTCCAGCACTCAGACGCCGCCGGCACCCGCAAACGTGGCCGCGCACACGGGGTCACGTCCGTCACGGTTTGGAATCGTGGCCGGATACCCGGTGGATGCGAGCGGTCTTCGGGTAGGCGGCCGGGTCGGGGGACGGGCCGCCGATCTCGAACAGGTCCAGCATCAGGATCAAGGGATAGCCGGGTGCCTGACCGAAACGGCCCACCTCGGTGCCCTCGCAGGTGATGACCGTGCCGGCCGGGCCCCAGGTGGCGCTCCAGGTGTGCGGTCGCGAGCCGTTCACCGGTACGGCCACCTCGGTCATGTCGGTCCGCAAGCGGTCGTCGTGGTGGGCTTTGACGCCGATCCGGGCCGTGGTGGTGGTGTCGCCGACGGCCGCCGCGTCGATCTCGAAGAGGCAGATCTCCCCGCTGTCCCGCGGATCCTGGTGTTCCACGCCGACCAGCCAGGCGGCCAGCATGCAGCCGGGGTCCCGGCTGGCGCTCACGGTCACCTCGACCCGGCCGGCGCTCGGGGTCCAGAGCAGCCGGGTGCCGGTGCGGGTGCGGATGTCCAGGCCGTCGGGGCGGTGCCGGTGGGTGCCGTCGTGGTTGCCGGTCTGGATGTTGGAGACGCGCAGTGGGGCGTCCTCGGGGCGCCAGTCCGGCTGGTCGGCGTCGATCCGTAGTCGCAGTCCGTGTTCGTCGAAGTCGTACCGGGCACGGGAGCGGTCCGGGGTGGTCCAGTGCGGAAGGTAATGGTCGATCCAGCGATCCGGGTCGAGAGCAGGGCCGGAGAACTCGTCTACGAAGGACATTCGGCACTTCCGTTACTCAGAGTAGTGTTTCAGTCGGATCATTAGATGCGTCACAAGCGGGTGGGACCGGGCGGGAACGTTACCCAGTGTGTCGTAGCCTTCCGGCCATGCGAGGAACCACCACCGCAGCGCTCGTCACCAGTACCCTGCTGGCGATCTCCGGCTGCGCCAACAACGGACAGACCGTCGAGTCGGCCGCCACCGCGGCCCCGGCGGTGACCATCAGTGGTCTGGACGAGGCGACCGCCACCGTCTGCGGGATCGCCAACCACGCCACCCTCGGCGAGGACGGGTACGACCTGGACCTCGACACCGCCAAGCAGGTCATCTCGATCGGCGCCGACTCGAAGAGCACCGTCATCACCTCCGCGGTCAATGTGCTGAAACTGACCGTGCGCAACGCGGAGAACGCCGCCGGTGGCACCGACGAGGCCGGTTTCAACTCCCAGATCCGCACCCAGCTGCTCAAGCTGCAGACCACGTGCCAGAACGTGGACGCGCTGGTCACCAGTATTCAGGAGAGCCAGCGTGCCCTCGACGAGAAGGTCGGCAAGGACTGAGTTGGCCGCCGATCACTCATCGGTTCGGCCCGGGGGTGATCGGCTGTCCGGCCCATGTGAGTTCATGCGCGCGGGCGGTAGGTTCACCAGCCACACGTCCACTGGGCCATGGGGGAGCCGTTCCACGTGAACGAGATAGTCCGGGACGCCTTACAGCAGGTGGAGAGTGCAGCCCGTCTGTACGGGGTCGGCGAGGAGGGCATCGCCGGGGTCCGCGAGTTCCTGTCCAGTCAGCACCCCAACGACCGGGGCACCTACGCCTGCGCGGTGCTGGACCGGGTGGTCACCGAGATCGCCTACAACCACCGGACCGAGTGCGACGGCCGGGACTGCCGCACCTGTGACGGCCTCACCGAGGCCCTGACCGTGGCGGTGGCCAGTGTCCGCGCCATGATCGCCGACGAGATGACGTGGCGGAACCGCGGCCGCCGCCGGAACCGTCGCTGGTTCTGGAACCGCTGAAGCCACCCCGCGTGGTCACTTCCGGCGCGGATCGCGCCGGAAGACGGCACGCGAATCAGGCGGGACCGGCCGCGAACCGGGAGTGGAGCGGGCGGGGTGGCCCCGGGTGGCGCATCCGCCCGGCGGTCGCCGGGCGGTCCGGTGTCCCGCCCGGCTCGCGGGGACTCTCGCTATCGTCCCGCCTGCTCCTGTGAGAGGTGTGGGGCGTACCGATGAGAAGTCAGTCCTGGTCTTGCATTTTGAAGTCGGCGAACTCGAAACCGGGCGAGACCACGCAGCTGACCAGGACCGGCTGATCGGTGGCGGGTTCGGCGGCCTGCCAGACGCCCGGCGGAACCAGCGCCTGCGGGTGGTCCGGGCCGAGCAGGACCTCGCCGGGGGTCTGGTCGCGCAGACGCAGGCGCAGCGGGCCGCCGGAGTGCCAGAACCACAGTTCGGCCGACTTCACCACGTGCCACGCCGACTTCTCGCCGGGATGCAGCAGGAACAGGATGGCCGTCGCCGAGTGGCGCGGGCCGTCGTAGCCGTCCGGTTCGAACATCACCGGGGAACGCCAGGTCTCCCGGTACCAGCCGCCCTCCGGGTGCGGGCTCAGGTCGTGGCGTTCGGCCAGTTCGGGGCGAGTCTCCATGGTGGAGATCATAGGAGGGGGATCTTCGCCAGCCGGTCCCGGTTGCGGCCGTGATAGCGGGCCGGGTCGAACGGGCCGGGCTCCAGGTAGTTGACGTAACGGCCGGATGACCAGGGCGCCATCGCGTGATGTCCGGAATCGATCCAGGTGTACCCGCCGGCCACCGTGTCCCCGTCGACCAGCCACTGCAGCATGCTGTGCGTGCCGTGCCACGGGAACGCGGTCGAGCCGGGCGCGGTCCGGCCCGGCAACCCGGTCATCCGCTTCAGCTTCGCCACGCCCGGCCGCTTCTCGGCGGCCCGGCGCCGCAGCACCGCCAGGAGCGTGTCCACCCCGGCGGGCGGCAGCGGACCGGCGAAGACGTCACTGCCCACCAGATGGGTGCCCCGCTCGGCGGACGGCCCGGCGGCGGCCCGGTCCATCGTGGCCGACACCGGATCCCGGCCGATCGCCGCGGACAGCGCGGCCACCTCGGCGTGCGCGTCACCGCCCAGGACCGTGCCGTTGACCCGGACCGACAATCCGCCGGTACGGTCGGCGGACAGCAGACAGGCCGACCACGCGTCGTCCGGCGCCACCGTGATCCGGGCCAGCCAGCCGGACAGCACCCGGGCCGCGTCCGCCCACCGGAACACCAGCGTGAACCGGCCCGCCGGGCGAGCCGGGCAGGTCCGCATCCGCCACGAGGTGACCACCCCGAACCGGCCGCCGCCACCGCCGCGCAGCGCCCAGAACAGCTCCGGCTCCCGCCCGGCGTCCACCGCCCGCGTCTTGCCGTCCGATGTCACCAGCTCGGCGGACACCACGTTGTCACTGGTCAGGCCGTATGCCGAGGACATCGGCCCGATGCCGCCGCCGCTGGTGATGCCGGAGATCCCGACCGTGTCGCACGTGCCGGACGGGACCGTGACCCGGTGCGGGGACAGGCCGGCCGCTATGTCGCGCAGGGTGGCGCCGCCGCCGATCGTGGCGGTCCGGGTGGCCGCGTCGAAGGTCACCGCACGGATCGGGCGGACGTCCAGGACCAGGCCGTACGCGGTGGTGGAGGCGCCGACGTAGGAGTGGCCACCACCCCGCGGCACGATCGGCAGCCCGAACCGCTTGGCGAACGCCATCGCCGCCACCACATCGGCCGGATCCGCGCAGTGCACCACGGCGGGCGGCCGCACCTGGTCGAAGCGGGGTGAGAACAGCGCCCGGCCCTTGTCGTAGCCGGCGTCACCGGGCCGGTCCACGCTGCCGGCGAGCCCGGCCGCGAACGCACGCCAGTCGGCGTCGATGGGATTCGGGCTCGGGCCGGCCAGGCCGAACAAACCGGCACTGATCAGGGCGCGACGGGACAAAGGCATGACAAAGACCATGCATCACCGGTATGCCGCTTGACGGTACGACCCACCAAAGTGATCGTCCACGTCCGGCGGGGCAGACGCCCGGCGGTGGGAAAGTCCATAATCCGCGCATGTCCCGACACGACTTCGCCTTCTGGCGACCGCTTCTGCTCACGGCGGCCCTCGACGCCGCCGCTCGTCGGCCGGTCACCGAGCCTCGGCCGGAGGTGCTGCGCCTCGGCTTCTGGGACGGCGAGCCGTTCAGCCTGATCCCGGTCAGCGCGTCCCCCGGCACTCGCGCCGGCGAGGGCGAGCGCTGAGCTCAGGCGGTGTGGCGGTCCGAGGCGGCGTAGGCGGCGGCCGCGGTCAGGGCCGACACCGTCAGCACCGACGGCCAGGAGCCGATCCTCTTGGCCAGCGGGTGGGACAGTGCGAACGCGCCCACGTAGGTGGCGACCAGGGCGCCGGTGGTGACCGGGCCGGCCGTCCGGTACCACTGGCGGCCGGCGGCGACCCCGCCCGCGAGCAGGACCGCGCGGGATCGCGTCGGGCACCAGCACCCATGGGGAGGTCATGCGAGCGGTATCGCGGCCATCGGGATCCATGTAACCTTATTCGGGATCCAATCGGGAGGCCGGGATGACCGTCAGCCGCATCATCGCACTCACCCTCGGCTGGGAGGACCTGCCGAAATCCGCCTCCGTGCACGGCGCCTCCCGCACCGAGCGAGTCCGTGAACCCGTCCCCGGACTGCTCCTGGAGACCGGCGACGGCTGGCTGCTGCTCGACACCGGGTTCAACACCGCGCTGCTGCGCGACCCGGCGCTGCGGCGACGGTTCTACCCCAGCCCCAACTACCAGCCCGAGCTGCCACCCGGCTCCGGCGAACCCCTGCTCGAAGCCCTCGACGCGGTCGGCGTCGCGGCCGCCGACGTCACCGCCGTCGCGCTCAGCCACCTGCACGTCGACCACGCCGGCGGGCTCAAACACTTCGCCGGGCGGGTGCCGGTGCACGTCCAGCGGGCCGAACTCGACTACGGCCTGGCCGACCATCCGGAGCCGGAGCGGTACTCGATGGCCCGCATCGACTACGACGACCCACGCATCGACTGGCGGCTCGCCGACGGCGACGTGGAGATCGCGCCCGGCGTGACCGCGCTGCTCACCGCCGGGCACACCCCCGGGCACCAGAGCTTCGTGATCGACCTGGCCGGCGGCGGCGGATACGTCTTCGCCTGCGACGCCGCCGACCTCACCGAGAACATCACCGCGGAACGCGCCATCGGATCGTTCCTGAACGTCACCCCCTCACAGACCGTCGACCAGATCCGGCGGCTCAAGGACATCGGAGCCCGGCGCGGCTACCCGGTGATCCCCGGCCACGACCCGGTCGCCTGGCCCGCCCTCACCGCCGAACTAGCCGATCGCTTCCGCCCCCACTGACTCAACCCTGGAGCGCGCGGACCAGCAGATATGTGCCCACGGTCAGGCCGAACGCCACGATCACCGCGCGCAGCACCGGCGCCGGCAGCCGGCGGGCCACCCGAGCGCCCAGAAAGCCGCCGACGATCGTGGCCGGGGCGATCACACCGACCGCCGCCCAGTTCACCGGCCCGAACGCGCTGTAGATCAGGATCGTCACCACACCGATCACCGCGGACAGCAGGTTCTTCAGAGCGTTCACCCGCGGCAGCCTCTCGTCCAGCACCAGAGCCAGCCCGGCCACCAGCAGCACACCCAGAGCCGCGTTGAAGTAGCCGCCGTACAGCGCGCACAGGAACACCGCCGTGTGCAGCATGACCGTGGCCCGCCGCGCCGACACCTCCCGCGGGTGCCCGACCAGCGCCCGCAACCGGCCCTGGAACGCCAGCGTCAGCGCCGCCCCGATCACCAGGAACGGCACCACGAAGTCGAACACGTCCCGCGGCGTGTTCAACAGCAGCGCACACCCGCACAGAGCCCCCAGCAAAGCCGTCGGCACCACCCGCAGGACCCGCCCGCGCTGCCCGGCCAGATCAGCCCGGCTGGCCACCACACTGGACGCGTAGCCGGGCGCCACCGACAGCGCGTTACTGACATTCGCGGCCACCGGCGGCATCCCGATCGCCAGCATGCTCGGAAACGTGATCAGCGAACCGCCACCCGCGATCGCGTTCACAAGCCCCGCACCCAGGCCGGCGACCAGCAGGATCACCGCTTCAACCCCATTCATCAAATCCACTTCCCGTCGGTACGTCCACCTCAGCCGACCGCGCCGAACACCGGCCGGCCGCCCACAATCGTCGCCGTCACCCGGATCTCCCGAAGCGCCTCCGGATCGTCGTGCAGCGGGTCACCGTCCAGAACCGTCAGATCCGCGGGACCACCCGGCCGCAGCCGCCCCGTCCCCCGACCACCCGTGATCCTCGCCGCGCCCACCGTGAACAGGGCCAGCGCCTCCACCGCCGACACCGCCTGAGCCGGGCCCAGCGGGGTGCTCCGGCCCCGTACCCGCCGGGTCCGGGCCTGCCACATCCCGTGCAACGGGGCCATCGGCGGACCCGGGCCGTCCGAACCCCCACCCACCTCGACACCCTCGTCCAGCCAGTCCCGCAACGGATTCGCGGCCGCCGCCCGAACCTCACCCAGCCGGTCGGCCAGACCCGCCCCGAAATCCCACTGCAACGCCGGATGCGCCGACACCCGCACCCCCAGAACCCGCGCCCGGCGCATCGCCGGCCGGCTCGGCCCCAGATAGGCGTGGATCAGATGAAAACCCAGACCCGCGATCGGAGTACGGGCATCCACCTCGGCCAGCACGTCCAGCACCAGATCGATCGCGGCGTCACCCACCGCGTGCACCCCGGCGCCCCGGCCCGCCAGCGCCGCGTCCCGGCAGTGCGCGAACAGAACGTCACGGCTCAGCGTCTGATTGCCGTGATAGCCGTCCCGGCCCGGCCACGGGGTGGAGAGCAGCGCGGTGCCCAGGGAACCGCCGCCGTCCAGGAAGAGTTTGGTGGGGCCGCGTACCAGCAGATCGGGATCCGCCGTCTCCAGACCGCACGCCGCGGCGGCCCGGTCCAGATCGGCGAAACCGGCCGACTCCGAACCGAGCGGCATCACCGTCAGCCGGATCCGCAGCTCGCCGGCACGGGCCGCGTCGGCGTAGGAGGCGAGTTCCGGCACGGGAACCGCCGGGTCCATGGCGGTGGTGATGCCGTGGGTGGCCAGTTCCTGCTGGCCCGTGGCTATCCACGCGCGGTGGTCGGTGCCCGACGGTGGTGGGATGGCCGCCCGGACCAGTGTCACGGCGGGGTGCTCGACGAGTAGGCCGGTGGGTTCGCCCGCGTCGTCCCGCTCGATCCGTCCGCCGGCCGGATCAGCTGTGACCGACGTTATACCGGCTAGCCGTAGCGCAGACAGGTTTGCGATGGCGTCATGGCCCCGGCGGTCCAGTAAGATTGCTCGGCCCGGAGCGGCGGCCTCCAGATCGGCGGCGGTGGGCAGACGGTTCTCGGCCAGATCCCAGGGGTCCAGGTCGTCATCCGCCTCGATCCAGCCGTCGCCCGGATGTGCCGCGGCGTGGTCCCGGATCCGGCGCTGCACCTCGGCGATCGAATCAGCGCCGGTCAGCGAGACGCGTGACGCCCTCCGGCCGGCCCACAGCAGATGCACGTGACTGTCGACGAACCCGGGGATCACCGTGCCGCCCGCGGGGACTTCGAACTCGGGGGTTCCGGCCGGCACCCCCGCGCGCACCTCGGCGACATCGCCGGTGGCCACCACCCGGCCGTCGAGGATCGCGACCGCCGCGACCCGGGGCCGGTCCGGATCCATCGTGATCACATCGCCGATGATCACCAGGTCGGGGGTGGTTCCCGGACGGTCGGCGGTCCCGTTGCGCATTCCGGTGCTCCCATCAGTGCCGAGATGTGGTCTGAGGCCTGGTCTGAGGGCTGGTCGAGGCCGAGAGGCGCGCTTCCTGACCGCGATATGACGAAATTTCGGGCATGTGGGGTGGTGATTGACCGCTTCCCGGCCCCGAAAAGTGGATCTTGGTCGATTTACCACCGGATTCGGTAATAAATCGACCAAGATCTACTTGGTGGGCGCTGGGGGAAGCGGCAGGCGCTTCGCGAGAGGTGGCAGGCGCGTTGTGGGAAACGGTGGGCGGAGGGCGTGCTGCGGGGAACGGCAGGCCGAGGGTGTTTTGCGTATGCGGCAGGTGGAGGGGGTGCTGCGGGGAACGGCAGGCCGAGGGTGTTTTGCGTATGCGGCAGGCGGAGGGCGTATTGCGGGAAACGGCAGGCCGAGGGGGATTGCCTAAGCGGCAGGCGGAGGGCGTGCTGCGGGGAACCGCAGGCGGAGGGCGTTTTGCGGGAGACGGTGGGCGCGGCGGTGGTCGAGGTTGGACCGTGTGG